>NZ_LGQY01000020.1:0-151101 GCF_003116065.1 Azospirillum sp. TSO5
TTCTCCCCCCCCCCGCCGGTCTGGCCGGCGGCCTCAGGAACCACGTTGAGCGTTGACAGCACGTCCACCGACAGGACGACTAGACCTTCCGGCAGCCCATAGTCGCGCTGGATGTGCGTGATCTGAGCGCAGCATTGCCGGCCGCTGTAGGTCTGCGTCTGCCGGTCAAACTCGCAGAGGAACAGCTTGTCGCCGACCTGAAAGCCGCGGTCATCCCGGCGGACTTCGGCGCGCTTGCGTCCGGACACGATGTCGCTGAACGGCGTTGGGTCGGCCTTCAGTTCGTGGAGGCGGGTATCAGCCATTGGCGGCCTCCAGAACAGCGATGAGAAGCGCGAGAGCGGCGGTTGAGCCGCGATGGCAATCGCCCGAGCACACCATATCGGCGGGGTCTCGACCCTCATTGATCGACGGGTGGAAGGCGTTGCCATAGGCGGCGAGAGTGTCGTGGTCGCGGGCGCCGACGAAACCCCAACCCTCCGGCACCAGCGCAGCTACGACGCCAAGCAGGACGGCGCGTGGAGCGCGTCCGGACAGAACGGCAACGATGATGCCGAGCAGCGCGAGCGCGGTATCCCCGTCTGTGATGAATTGGTAAATGGCATCCCGGATCACTGCGCACTCTTCGTCGCGCGTCTCAGCGGATCGGGCGCGGGTGATGAGGTCAGCGGTCATGATCGGTCTCCTTCAGCATCAGCGCCGCCTCGCGCATGGCCGGTTGCGCGGCGCTGATGCGCTTGCGGACGGCCTGAACGGCGTCTCGGTGGGACTGGTCGTTGCGCGTGTAGAGGATTACTCGGTTGATGTCGTTCAGGGCGTCCAGCATGGCGCGGGCGGTGCCGATCAGGTCAGCGGCCATTGACGTCCTCCTTCGTCTGCAGGGCTGCGACCAAGACTTCCTTGGCAGCTCGCGCGTGCGCCTCAACCTCTTCCGCCCGCGCCTTCACATCGCAATTCGGGTCGGCATGCCATTTGGCGATGTGGCGAGCTCGGTAGATGGCGCAATTCAACTGACCCATGGCGTTGGTATGCGCCTCCCGCAGCGCCCTCTCCCGCTCCTGCGATGCGGCCAACTCGCCACGCACGCGCTCCAGTGTGCATTCGGTGGCGCCGGCATCTTCCGCCAGACGGTGGCATTCGGCATTGGCGCCCTGCCAGTCGGCTATCGCCTCGTCCCGCTCTGCCGTCATTGCGGCCAGGGAGGCTTCTGCGGTGGTGGCGCGGGCCTCCATCGCCGCATAGTCGGACTGCCATTCGGCCTTGATGCGCTCCACGTCGTAGGGCTTGCCGTCCATCACGAACGCGGCGTCGAAGGCGGCTTTGAACTCCAGCACGGTCGGCATGTGGTCCGGATCGGCGAAGAGCCCGGCCATGGCCTGGATGCCGTCCCACACGCGCTTGGTGGTTGGCTCGTCGGCCATGACGCGGAGCCGCTCGATCTCCGCCCGCTGGGCCTCGGAGTGCTGTCGGATCGCGGCGGCGATGTCCTTCTCGCCGCACAGGCGCATTCCGCTTTCGTGTGACCATCCAACTCGGGCCGCCAGTTCTTCGGGCGTCGGCGTCGCGGCGGTGGGGGTGGCGGTCATTGGGCGGGCTCCTGGGGCTTGCCGTCAGCTTCCCACTCGGCCTTCCAAGCAGCCCGGCAGGAGGCATGGTCCTCGCGGTATGCGGTCTCGTTGTCGTAGGCGGCCACGTCATAGAAGCCGGGGCGGCCGGCGATGGGGCGAAGCTTGATGGCGCCTGCGATCAGCTTCTCGCCGTCACAGTCGTAATCGACTTGAAAGCTCCACCCGAGTGCTTCCATGCGCTCCTTGATGCTTGCTGGCTCAGCCATCACCGGCCCTCCCCTGAGCGGAGGAAATCCTGCGCCTGCTTGAGCACGGTGTAGCTGTCGGTGCCGGGCTGCTGCGCCTCGTCATCCATCTCGAACAGCGCGGTCATCTCTTCGAGGATGCGCCGGCACTCGGCCGTCTCGGTCGTGTCCTGCGCGGGCTGGGCACCAAACACCATGTCCTTGACCGCAAAGGCCCGAACTTCGCCCTTGTCCAAGTCGGTCGCCTCCATCAGCCATTGCGGATCGGGGTGCCATTCCGTGGAGCCGAAGAAAGTCCGGATCGGCTGGACGCGGCGACGGGCGTATTCGCCGCGCCAGTTCGTGTAGCCGAATTCCAGGGGCGGCGCGCCGTCCTGCGCGGGCTGTGCGCCGGGAGCGGCGGCATAGAGCGGCGTGACGCGCCATGCGGGCTTGCCCTCGTGCATCGCCTCGGCCCGGCGTTCCGCGTGCTCCCGAACCTGGGTAAAGAGAGGCTTGTCGTCCGGGAGGATCAGGTCTTCGCACATCCATGCGACGGGCTGCGCTGCGGACGGGGCGGCAGGCGCCGGAGACGGGGCGGCCAGAGCGGCCGCCAGTTGCAAGCGCATCCGCTCGATGGCGCAGCGCTCCATCATCTCAGGATGGCTGCTCCCCACCCAAAGCTTGTGCGCGCTGTCTCCGACCGGCTTTGTCAAATCACGAACGACATGCGTAACCTGTCCGTTGATCTCATATGTGAAGCCCTGGATGCGGTCAGGCTTTCCCGCTTCGATGGCCGCTCGGCACATGTCGTCGGAAATCGTGGTCGTGGTGGTTTCGGTCATGGCGGGCCTCAGGCGGAGGGGGTGGCGGAAGCGATGGCCGCGAGTTCGGCCTTTGCCTCATCAAGGACCTTCTGTGCGTCCGTCAGCCGCTTCTGCGCCGCGGCGCGCTTGTCGTTCTCCAACTGCTCAAGGTACCAATTGGGGATCGGCAGCCCGGCTGCCCGACACCGCGTCACAGGGAGTTCTGGGTTCCAAGGCATGCGCTGCCTTTTTGTCGTCCAGAAGCGCTTCCATTCCGTCGCGAGTGCGGCCGTCCCTTCTTCTTCCGACAGGCATGGGACGGCGGCGTGGCCTTCTCCGCCGATGCGGTAGACCCATGGGGTGCTGCCGGCAGACCTGTCGAGGGTGACCTTCAGTTCATCGGCGGGGGCAAAGCCCCCGCCGAATTGCTTCTTGAAGGCAGCGTTGGCCGGGCGGAGGGAAGGGCCGGCGTCGCTGTCCAGCATCACGAAGTGCGTGACCTTTCCAGCAAGCCACGCCGCCACGATTTCAGCGGGCCGGCAGGCGGCGATTGCCTTGGCCGTCGCCACCCTCTGGCGCTCAAGCGTCAGAGCTTCCTGCCGAGCAGCGGAAAGGCGCTCATCAATCTCAGAGAGTTCGCCGCGCCGCTCAGCGACCCGCGCATCCAGCACTTCGACCGGAGCCTTTTTGAAGACGGCTCCGACGACGGTGATCCGGTCGGACACCCACGGTTCGCCGTCGCTTTCGTAGACATGGCGCACGGCATGCTGCCCTCCGTCGAGGGCGCCGGCATACTGGCAGAGGCTGCCGTCTGCCAAATACACTTCATCACCAATCTTCATGGTCTTGTCGGTCATGCTCATTGTCCTCTATCAGCGTCCAGCCATAGGCGGCGCGGTGGGTTCAGGCGGCCGGGCTGACGGGTTCCTGCTTCCATGCCCAATAGGCGCGGGACAGGCGGTCAAAGCGTTCGGCTGCGTCGTGGTCGGTGTTCAGTTCGCGCTTGCTGCCGATACGGCACAGGGCCTTTAGGGCACTGTCTGCGAGATCGGCCGGCGCGGCGTCGAATGTCGGAGAGACGTAGGCTGGGAAGCGCTCGCGGAGAAAGTCGATGAACAGCTTGTCCTGGCACAGCATGGCCGCCCTCTGGCTGAACGGCAGTTCCGTCCATTTGCGGCGGTCAGGCTCGGCAGGGGTGGCGGCCTGCGGCTCCGGTTCGGTGGCAGGCGGGGCGGGGTTGGTGAACGGGGCGCTTTTCAGCCGGGCGATTGCCACCCAAACTTCCCGGTCAGGCCGTGGCAGGCCTCCAAGAAGCTCCAAGGCCTCGTCCGCTCGCTCCAAGGGCAACTCTATCACAAACTGAGCGACCTTGCGAGTTTTCACCAGCTTGAAGTCTGAAAATGTTCCCGCAGTTACTGCATCAGTCACTTTGTCACCTCTTCGACAAAGCTCAGGCGGTAAATGCGCGCATCGTATCCCTTCGGGACATTCCCGCGTCGGACACGGAGTTTCGCTTCATCCTTAGCGTCGGCAAAAGCGTCGAATACCCTTGGGTCTTCCCACAGAAAGCCGTTTTGGTCCTCAATCAGCAGGGCAAAGTTGCTCATCGGTCATTCTCCGGCATAGCGGCGCGGGCATTCAGCGTCCTGCGGGCGCGCTCGCCACCACGGCACCAAGCCCGGTAGCGATGTCGCAGCCACTTCATGACGATGTTCTCAGCGATCCAGACAGCGTGCCCGCGCGGGTCGTTGTCGAAATCCGAATGGCAGGTGTGGCAGAGGTCCAGCGTGAGATCGTCGGAAGCCTTCAACCCCATGCCGGCGCTTTGCTCGATGCTGACGTGGGCAGCGACGACGGCACCGTTCCAAAGCTGACCGCAGCACTCGCAAGCGCGCCCGTTGGAACTGTCCAGATAGGCGCGGTCCCTGATGCGCTCCGGCTCGCCAAAGGCAAGGGCGGACTTGTCGATCCTCCCCGGCTTGCGGCCTCCCTTCGGAAAGGGAAGCGCGCTTGTGTCGATGCCGGAGGACTGGCGCTTGGCGGTGGTGCGGGGGAGCATGGCCTACTCCGCCGCTACCGAAGGCGTCAGCGATTGCCGGCGGCTTTCCACGCCAGCCTTAAGCGCCTCGTAGGTGTCGGGATCGTCCGTGCCGATCTGCTTCAGCGTGGGGCCGCAGTTCTTGACGAATGCGTTCAGCGCATCGACGGACGGAGCCAGACCGATCCGGCGGCGGAACTCTGCAGCCCACGACTTGGCGTCCTTGGCGGAGAAGGCGCCAGTGTCGAAGGGCTTGGGGCCGCTGTTGCGCTTCTCATCCTCTTCCCGTTCGTTCAGGTCGCGATATTTGCTGTCGTCGAACAGCCCCATGTAGACATCGGCGGCAAGCCCGATGGACAGAAGCGCTTTCCCAAGCGCGTCGGTCATCGCCATCTTGGGCGCTTCGTCATTCGGAAACGTGTTCTGCCCCCGCTTGAGCGTCAGCACATCCCCGCCCCACTGCGGGCCGGTCCAGCGGGCGTTGCTTGGGGCGCCGTTGACCGCAGGCCATGCCGGCGCTTCCCCGGCGGGGACGTACCAGACGCGCACGCAGACGAACACCAGACCGTCGGTGAAGTGAATGCCGACCTGCTCCCATCCCCAGCCCTGCCCGACAGGGCCGAACACCTGCGTCATCCGCTCGATGCGCCAGCAAGGGTCGATCTGGGTTCCACGAAACCCGCCGGTCTTCTGGAAAGGCTTGGTCGCCTTCCTGTCGATGACGCGGAGGGTGTCCCACAGGGCGGTGTTGGCGGTGTCGGTCATGGTCAGGCGTCCTTCGGCTGGTTGCATTTTGCCTCCGGGTCCTTGCGACCGAGGCCATATTTGCATTCGTCGCAGGTCAGTTCTGAGCCATATTCGCAGTCGTAATCCCTGCCGTTTGGGGTGTCGATCATGTAGCCACGGCACTTCGGGTGTCTGCCATTGGTTGGCGTCGGGCCGAACATTGCTCAACTCCTCCGGATCGTGATGGAAGTTCCGCCGTTGCTCATCACGGCGAACGGGAAGCTGTATCCGTCATTCAGCGCGTCCTTCAGCATGGTCTTGTCCACCTCGGACTTGACCTTGGCGAAGCCGGCTTCGATGGCGGCGGCTTCGTCGGTGACGATGACGGAGGCAGGGCGGTTGCCGACCGAGACAGTCGCTTCCGGAAGGCTCAGCTTTTTCATGCCGGCGGCTTCCATCGCAGCGAGGATGGCGCCGCGCATGGTGTCGGCGCTTTCCTCCAGCCGCTTCTTGCGGGCCTGCCGCGCCTTGATTTGCTCAGCGACGGCAGCGGCGGCAGTCTCGTATTCCTCGATCTGCGCCAGCACGGCGGAAATGGCGCGGTCCAGGTCGCATTCGCCTTCCAGCGTATCAGCGAGCGCCTGTGCATCTTCCGCCAGTGCCGGGAAGCGGCGCATCAGCTCGTCACGCAGGATGGAGGCGTTGCGCGTCTCGTGGCGCAGGTTGTTCATCGCATTCATCGGAAGCTCATCGGCTCTGAGTTGTTGAAAATCCCGACGACATCACTGCCGGCGTCGATGAGGCAGGCGTCCACCCATTCCAAGCCGTCCACCTTGGCGCCGATCAGGTCGCGGGTTATGGCATGAGCTCGGGAGATGAGGCGGTGGAGTTCGGCGATCTGTTCGCGGTTCTCCGGATCGGCGGCGCGGGCGTTGAAGGCCATTATGCGGCCTCCTCTTCACGGTAGCGTTCGTTGCAGGATGAGCACGTCTCGCCAAGCAGGTGACAGGTGCAGTCGTCATGGTGAACGATGGGGCAGGATGCAGCGCTGATGCCGTTCAGCCGTGAGCGAAGCCGATCCAAGGCGTCCAAGGCGTTGCGGTTGATGGCGACGCGGTGCCGGATCGTGTGCCATTCAGCATCCCGCGCGTCGATTGATGGGAACCGGCCGTAGGATGCTTCCAAGCCGGCTTCCGCTGCCCGCAGCCCGTCGTTCAGGGCGTCGCGGATGATTGCTAGATCGTCCATGGCATGCGCTCCTATTCGGCAGCGATTGCGGGGATGGTGGCGTGCTCATCGACGTAGCGGTCCAGCTCATCCAGGGCATTGGCGAGGCTGCCGTTCTGGTAGCTGCCGTCAGCGCAAGCCGTGACGCACTTTGGAAAGGCGTACTGGTCGGGCTTGTACCAATGGTGGATGGAGGCATCGACCGCTCCGTTCTTGTGAACCTCGTAGGCAAGGCGGAAGTACCCGTCGATGCCAATCGCGTCGCCCATCCTCTTGGCAGCGGCGGCCATGCGCTCAAACACTTCGATGGCGGGCATCTCGGGCTGGCGGATCGGAGAAATCATGTTCATGGCGTGCCTCACAGGCTAAGGATGAGGATGCCGCCCCAAAGGATGACGGCGCAGACAGCGGAGACGGTGACGCGCACAGCGAGAAAGCCGGCGGCGTCGTGATCGGTGGGGGAGGGGCGGAAGTTCATGGCGTCACTTCCACAGCCAGTCAGCGAGGTGGCGGCCCGACTGAATGCCGAACCCGACAAAGACTAGGCATACAAAGACGCCTACAGCGTCCCAGAAGCTGAAGTTCGCCATGGCTCAGCGCTCCCAGCGTGCGGAGGCGATGGCCTGCAGCGCGATGTTGGCCGCGGCAATGGCCTTGGCGTCGGCGCTGTCGTTGCAGGTTTCGGCGATCTTCTCCAGCGCCTCCAGCAGGGAAGGGGCGGCTTCTCCCCGGTTCATCAACTCCGCGATGGTCTGTGCGCCTTCCTCACCAACAATCCTGTCAGCAACGGCGCAGCGAAACCCAAGCGTGATGGACGTGCCGGTATCGGTTTTCTCTTCAATGGGCCGCTTGTGAATGTTGCGGCCTTCTGCGTAGTAGAGGGGCTTGGTCATCTGTCACTCTCCAATCAGCTTGCCGAAGCAGCCGCGTTAGCTGCTTGGGGAAGCCGGCCCTGACTGGCAGGGCCGCGGTGGGGGTCAGGCTGACCGCTTGGCGAGTTGGCGCAGGCGGCGGGCAGCTTCGCGCTTGCCGGCATGGCGGCGCGGCTCCGGGGCGGGCTCCGGCGCGATGATGGAAATGCGTTCCGGCCGCGGCTCAATCGGCTCGGCACGCTTGAGGGTGATGACCTCTTCGCCGCGCCGTTCCTGCTCCAGCATCAGCAGCGAAGCCATCGCGGCAATCCCAAGGCCGGAAATGTGGTTGAAACGCATTGTGTTGTTCCTTCGGGGAAAAGGTGGCCGCCGGAGTTGTTAGGCCGGCGGCCTAGTGCACCAGGGAGGGCCGGGGATGACGCCCCACCGGCGGGCGATGGGGTCAGACCGGGGCGTAGCGCGGCATGTGCTTGCGGGGGCGCTGATGGGCGTCGTGGTCGCGGCTGGACCGGGCTTGCGCATTCACGATCTCGTTGTGGATCGCGCGGACGGTGGCGTTCAGCTGCTTCTTCCAGTAACGGCTCATGGCTGTCGGTATCCTTGTGTGTTTGTGTGGGTGTGGGGAGAGGGTCAGGCGGCGCGGGCGGCGTAGATCGCGGCGATTTCAGCCTGGATGGCAGGCGCTTCCATTTCGGTGGCAAGGCAGCGGTACTGGTTCTCCAGGGCGTCCCAGCTATCACCGCGCGCCCGGCGGATCGTGACGCCGTAGTTGTGGGCCTTGATCTCGGCTGGCAGGCCATCGCGGTTGCGGTAAATCCACTCAATGGCGGCGCGTTCGGTGGCGGTCATTTGCGGTCCCCGGTGTGGCGCGGTGCGCTGTGTTCCGATGACCAGAAGCTACAACTTCCGTTGTGGATCGTCAACAACAAAAAGTGTGAAGCCGCGAAAAAGTGGGGGTGGCATACTAGGTTGCGCTCAGCTGCCATGGCTCGCGCTTCTGGATGGAGAACTAGATGAGATGCGCTTGGATGGTTGGGCTGCTTGCGATTGCCTTATCCGGCTGCGCAGGCGCGCCACCCGCTTATCAGGCGACTAGGTATTGTGCGGCTAAAGACGGCTTTGCATTCGAAACACGGTCGGCAAGCTGCGCCCCGCTGGCGCAAGAGGT
Organism: Azospirillum sp. TSO5; assembly: GCF_003116065.1. Taxonomy (NCBI): domain Bacteria; kingdom Pseudomonadati; phylum Pseudomonadota; class Alphaproteobacteria; order Rhodospirillales; family Azospirillaceae; genus Azospirillum; species Azospirillum sp. TSO5. Next base: position 8,630 of record NZ_LGQY01000020.1, read on the forward strand.
TGCATTCAGTGAGTATCGAGCGCTGAAGGATAAATGGGAGAAGCGGACTAGCGAGCCGTCGAGCGTTGCAGTCAAGCCCTCAGCCCCTGTCGGTTGGGCCGCCAAGAAGGTGCCGGTCACCGCTGCGCTCCAGGCCGCGGCGGAGGAAGCGGTTAGGAAGGACCTGAAAGACCCTGAGTCTGCCCGGTTCCGGCCGCCATTTATGGCATTCAGAGATGAGAGCGGAGACATCGCCGTCTGTGGCTATGCCAACGCCAAGAACTCCTACGGTGGATATGTCGGCTTTGAGCCGTTCAGGGCGTTCATCGGTGAGCGGAAGAACGGCTACTTCGCAGCTGGGGCAGTGTTCGGCGGCGGCAGGTATCCGCAGACATTCTACGAACTGCACCCCATGTGCGATGCGCGGAACTGGTGATAACGAGACGCTGCGTCATCCCGCCGCACCCAACTTGTCACAAATGCGACAAGTTTTGTGACGTAACTATATCCGATGAAACCCGCATAAACCATAGCGTTTCGCTTGGCTGCATACCCACTTATGCGTGCAATGTTACTGCCTTAAAATGCGGCAGTCCGTGCATTCGTAGGCAAAAAGCGGTAGTGTTGCCGCCGTTGCGCCAGACGGCGTGACGGCGGGGCTACCGCCTCCTACAGCGGGCGCCCCCTTAGCTACTAGTCCTTGCTGGCCGCTAGGACATTCGACCGTCATGCACCCCGCCACAGTCGCGCGCTGCATACGGAGATATGTCATTTGGTGGAGCTTATGACCAGTATGCTGTTTTCCCCATCGCGGCATTCACGCCCGGTTTACCACAGCGCCCGCGCCGTCATATCAGCCCGTGATGCCGATCTGCTGCGCCACCCATGCCGCGCCTCCGTCATCGACCTGGAGCGATTATTGGACAAGCTGGAGGGGTCGCACGCGCCGCGCGACGGGTTTTGAGAAACTTCCGGATGGCGCGCTTGAGATTGCATTCACGTTTTGTTCTAATCGGTTCCGACAAATGGTGAGGTGCGCTTTGGGCCAGTCTGAGCGTGGTTATATGTTGGATGAGATTGCCGCTGAGATTGACGGCGCCCCCGATGACATGAGGGCGAGCCTGTGGGGTGTCGTTAGGCTTCTTGCCCCGGCGCTTTCTTCGCCCGGCGGACGGCATCAAGGATCATCTGCAGGTTCTCGTCGGGAACGCCCTTAAGCTCTTCCTCAATGCGCTCCCGGCTGGCTACGGGCTTCTTGTCTGGGGACAGACCCTTTAGCCAGTTCGGGCTTACATTCAGCGCGTCGGCAATCTCGACGATGAATTTGGGATTGAGGGTAAGCCCGCTCTCGATCTTCCCAATCGTCTGCTGCTTTTTCCCAATGCGGTCAGCAAGCTCGGCCTGACTTAGGCCGGCTTCCAACCGAGCTGCGCGAACGCGATCTGCAAGGGTATCCATAGCCAGCATGATACAACGCCCGTTGTGAAGTGGCCCGACACTTTTTGGTGTTGACGGCGTAACAACGAAAGTTGTAACGTTCTGGGCATGGAACACACCGCCAATCCCATCGCCCGAGCCATTGCCATCGTTGGCAGTCAGTGCGCCATGGCTTCCGCCGTTGGCACGACCCAACAGAATGTCAGCCGCATGATGCGGAACGGCCGGGCCAGCCCGAAATTCGCGCCGCGCATTGAGCGCGCGACCGGCGGGCAGATCACACGTCATGAGCTTTGCCCTGATGTTGATTGGGGAGATGACGTCAATGCCACCCACTCCCACCATGGAGCCACCGCATGACCGACCTGATCCATCCCACTGGCGAAGTCATCCATGTTCGCGGCGAGATGCTGAGCCTGACGGACATGTGGCGCGCCGCCGGCTGCCCGACTGACCGCCGCCCCGGCGATTGGCTGGACTCTGCCGATGCAAAGCGCTTCGTCAGTTTCCTTGCCGACACGCTGAACCTGGGGATTACCCACGACGGCGAAAAGGTGGAAAATTCCCACCTTTTGCGCATTGCCAAGGGTCGTAACGGCGGTACCTCTGCGCATTGGCAGATCGGCCTTGCCTACGCGAAATACATCTCGCCTGAGTTCCACATGTGGGCGAATAGCGTTGTCCGTGAGCGCATGGAGGGCAAACCCACGGTCGCTGACGAACTCACCCGCCGCATCGACGGCATCGCCCGCACGACGGTCCACAAGGTCACTGCCATTGAGAAGGTGGTTACGCTGATGGCGTCCGCCCTCGAAGAGCGCGACCGTGAGATTGCCGAACTGACGGACATCGTGAAGGGGCTGGTGAAGTGCGCTGACGGTCGCTTCGCTGCTGTCGATGCCGTCCCGGCCCTTCAGGTCGCCGTTGACGCCAAGGTCCCCAAGTCCGGCCGCCGTCCCATCGTCAAGGCCATCAGCGACAGCCTGTCCCGCCACAGCGCGGAGCGTGGACACGTCGTCCGCCGTGACGCTCGCAACACCAAGCTCTTCACCGTTCATGCGGTGAACGAATGGCGCCTGTCCGGCGGCGATCACCTGATCCGCAAGCTGGCGGCTGACAGCAAGCCCATCGGCGGGCTGTTCGCCATCGACGGCGGCAAGTCCGCCTAACCTTCCCAACCAAGGAGAGACTGAGTGAACGACCACCCCACGAAGACTGCCATCATGTCCGAAGCCGCCATCAATGCCGCTCTTGAAGCGACGCCCGGTGAGCGTGTGACGCTGGAGTACATGCAGAGCCGAATTGTCTCGAAGGACTTCACCGTCCTGCCGGACAGCACGGTCACCATCTGCAACATCACCTTGGACAACGGCTATTCTGTGCGCGGCGAAAGCGCATGCGTCGATCCGGCCAACTTCAACCGCGAGATCGGCCAGCACTACGCCGAGAAGCAGGCCATCGACAAGCTGTGGCCGCTGTTCGGCTTCCTTCTCGCTGAGAAGCGTTTCCGGTCCGCCTGATCCCACAAACACCACGGGCTGCCCCCGATCCCCATCAGTTGGCAGCCCGCAGTTAATCACTGAATGAGGCGTACTATGACCCAACATACCACGCTGGTCAAATCCTACCCCTATCCGGACTGCGCCGTCACTGACGCAGACGGCTGGCGCTCCTACCTCACCCGTGGTGACCGCTTCCACCTTTTCGCGGTCTGCGCTACGGCTGTCGGTGTCTACGTCGCCGTGCTGGCTCTGGTCCTCTCGATGAAGGGGGCGTGAACGATGCGCCAGATCACCATCGAAGAGGCTGAAAGCGTCGCCGGAAAGAGGCTGGACCGACGCCGGAAGTACGCCACCACGGATGACGGGAAGCCCGACGACTGCACCGGCCATCTGCTGTTCTCGCTTGGCAGTTGGACGGAGACATGCACCGGCTGTTTTGAGAGCGAGGACGGCTATCCGATTGGCGCATATGCGCACGACCCGAAACACGGATGCTACGTCGGGGATGGCTGCCCGGAGTGTGGATACACCGGCAAGCGCCGCATGGTCATGTGGCTCCCCCACATCGAGCCGGTGGAGGGCTAAGCCATGCGCATGGGCACTGCAGTCCTCATCCTTGGCGCCGTCTGCATGGCAATCGCACTGGCCGTTGGCGTCGTTGAGGCTCACCTGATCCCCCGTCTCATTGCGGGAGGGCGCTGACATGCCCTCCCATAGCCAATTCCTCAAGCTGGCGCGCCCATGTGACCATCTCATCGGCGGCGCCACGAAGCTCCTCATCGGCTGCGGCAAGTCGGAGCATCATTGCGTAGTTCAGCAAATCTACCGGCTTCGTGAACGGCAAGGTCGGCTCTCCCGTGTCTCTTTGGTGACGAAGCTCTATGCACAGAGCGGTAGCCATAAAGCGACAGTGCCAGTAGCTGCCTTCGGCATGCTTCGCCGCGTCTTTTCGGTAATCAGCGGCACGGGCAAGGCCGTTCGGCGGGCAACGGCGGAACGCTGCTACGGCCATGGCTCAGCGCTTTCCGAAGGTATCGACCACAGCGATTGCCAGTCCTTCGGCTTCCGGCTTGCGATTGGTGATGCTGCCCAGCACGGCCAGCGTGTTCAGCACTGCGGACAGCAGGCGGGCGGCGTCATCACCCTTCGGCGGCGTGATGTTGAGCCCGCTCAGTCCCTTGGCGTCGCTCGGGTTTTCCATGGTTCCGTCTCCATTCAGTCTGTGTACGGACATTTTCGCGCGGGAGGGCAGCAATGAACATCATGCCCACCGGGAACATCTTCCCGACCGCCGGGAAGGCTTTGCGGCCTTCCAAGCCGAAGCTCAGAGACGCTATCGCGCACGGCCTGCACGCTGCCCTGAACGCGACGTTTGCGCCGTTCCTTGGCGGCTCAAAGGCGCTGTCTGCCGCCGCGGAGCGGGACGCCAAGACCTCCTACAACTGGCTTCACGGCAAGACCGTGATGAGCGCCGTTGACTTCCTGATGGTGGCTTTCCGCTGCCCGAAGTTCCGTGCCGAAGTCCGCAAGATGATTGCCAAGGTCGAAGGGCGGGCCGGTGCGGTGCGCAGCAAGTTCAGCAGCATGCGACTGCGGTTCCGCCGTCGGAAGGCGGTGGCGCCATGAACCAAACACCAATCGCTGGTCCGCCCCCGTCAGGTGCCAGCGACGGCGGGGAGGCGCCGGCAAGTGAACTCCCCGCCACCCCATCCCAGCGCCGAGACGACGCGCTCCTTATCGAGACAAGCTCCGGATACCGCCATGACGACCTCTAACAACTTCATTTACGCCGCCCCGGATCGCACCGAGCGTGACGCCGCCATGCGTCGAGACGCTCTGGCGCTGAAGTCCATCGTTGATGACGCCATCGCTGCCGGGCGCGCCACCATCCGCACGATTAGTCCGGTCGATGTCGAGAACTATGACCGCCTGATCGCTGGCATCCGCTTCGCCGAAGACAGCGCCCGCAGCAAGCGCGGCCACATCGGTGCCAAGCGTCCGGCTAACCGCAAGGCCCTGGCCTGGAAGAATGGGGTGTCGGCATGAGCAAGATCATCCCCGCCAACATCAAGTTCACCGACGACCAACTCCGCGCATGGTGCGCCGCCGGCATGACCGACCGTGAAATCTGCGCCGTCGCCAAAGTCAATCCGTCTACCGTTAGCTGCCGGCGCCGCGCCCTTGGCATCGCCATCAAGTCGCAGCGCATCGACCCGGACATGGAGCCCGGCGTCGAGAGCGCCGACCGCTTTCTGAAGGCGTTCGCGCGCCGCTCCAGCCGCCTTGCTCTGCCGGAGAACTCCAAGGCTGCCGAGATTGCCAACAGCTTCGGCCGCCTGTCTCCCGCCGTTCCGGCCATGTCCGCGGCATCCAGCCTGTGCATGGAGGCGTGACATGAACTCCAAGCAGCGAGAAGCCATCGTCCGTGACCTTCACGCCAAAGGGATGACCGACGTCGAAATGTCCATAGAGAGCGGCATGCCGACGGCGACCATCTGGCACATCCGCCGCAGGATTGGCCTTGCATCTAACAGCGCTAGTCCGGTTGGCATCCCATCCCGCACCTCGAATGACGACATCCGCGCATGGATGGAAGAGGGGCTGTCGCGCGCTCAGATGGCGGAACGCAGCGGTCTCGCGGTATCCACGATCAAGGGGCGCTTGCTGGAAATTCGGCAGGCCAATGGCGCCATCCCGAGGACCAAGAAGGGCTCTGATCAGACGCAGCGGTTCCTCTCCGCCTTCCGCCCTGGCTCCTACGCCCCTCCGACGCATTCCCGCATGGCGGAGACCAGCAACCGCGACGGGCGGATCATCGGCCTTCCTGTGGCGATCTGCACCGCCTCCAGCCTGTACGGAGCCTGACATGGCGACGCTGGATACCCGCACCCTTGCTCCCCGTCTCGCTGCGATGCGGCTTAACCGGGAGATCGCCCAAGAGCTTGGCGTCACTGAGGATGACGTTCGTGCCAAGCTGATCGACCTGTGCGTCCAGTACGGTCTTTCCAACAAGCGCGACCTGTGCCGCCTCGCCAAGCGGGGCGCGCTGCAATGAGCCGCTCCGCCCGCGCCATACCTCTGTCCTGCCTCGGTCCTGACGCCCTGCGCCAGATCGACAACGTGCTCTTTGCTGAGCGCGCACAGAAGGAACTGCGGGCGGAGAAGAAGGCCAACAAGTACGGCGCCAAGCGGACGAAAGTTGACGGCATCTGGTTTGACAGTGCCGCCGAAGCCCGTCGCTGGCCCGTCCTGAAACTCGAAGAACGCGCCGGCCTGATCACCAGACTGGAGCGCCAAGTACCCTATGAACTCGTCGTCAACAACCAACCCATCTGCAAATGGATTGCCGACTTTCGCTATGTCCGAGACGGGGAAACCGTCGTGGAGGACTGCAAAGGCGCAAGGACGCGCGACTTCATCATCAAGTCGAAACTGATGAAGGCGCTGTACGGCATCCGCATCCTGGAGACAAAAGCATGAGCAACACGACCAACGCCCGCCTTGGCGCCTACGCCGACCGCCTGGAGCGCATCAAGACCGAGATCAAGGGCCTGCAGGACGACCTGAAAGACCTGAAGGCCGAGATGAAGGGCGAAGGCATCAACCAAGACGCCGTGGACAAGCTGGTCGCCATCCGCATGAAGGACAAGAGCAAGGCGGACAAGCAGATCGAACTCTTCCAAGACATGCTGCTGTACGCACCGCACGTCGGCGTGACCATGGACTTGGTGGAGCCGAACCCCGCCGATCCGACGCCGCTGGAAACCGCCATCGCCGCCGCGCCTCTGTCGCTCGAAGAGATGGCGGAGAAGGTGATTGAAGCCGCCCGCGCTGGAGACCCGCGCGCCCTGTCGGTGATCGCCGCAGCGAAGGTCAGCCCCGATGCCATGGCTGGCGTTGCTGGCGTGATGGCCGGTCAGCCCGGATACTTCGGCACCTTCGCCGTTGGGGGCGCGGCATGACCCCGCTGGAAGCCATCGTGACCTACGCCAAGCCCCATGGTGCGGGCTATGCCGCCGATCTTCGCCGCGGCTACGACGCTGCCGCTCAGTACCCGCTGCTGACCCGCGCTTGGTGGTCGGCTCACCCGATCAACGGCATCAAGGCGCCCGTCGTGTGGCCGCCGGTACAGGGAGATGCGCAATGACAGCCTGCAAAGAAAACCCGTTCCTGCCCGAGAACTGGAGCAAGCCGTTGGGCCGTCATTCCCGTCGCGCACTGACTTCGGACGAACTTGACCGCACCGTAGAGATTTATCGCCAGAAAGGCGCGTCCAAGGCGGCTGAAGAGATCGGCATCGGCATTCATGGAGTATATCACAGACTTCGACGTGCAGGCGCAGAGAGGGATGGCCTGCGCCGGAAGGCTTCCAAAGCAAATGAGCGGGCAAAGGTGATTGCCTCTGAAGTTGATTTGCAAATGGCAGCTTTGCACGACGCGGGCAAATCACTCAGAGAGATAAGCAGACAATTCGGCGTTTCATTCCAGCGCGTTCATCAACGCGTCTCCCGCGCCAAGTCTTGCTCTTTGGAGACAACCGCCGACATCCGCCACTATCCGGAGGCTTGAGCCATGGGAAAGATGCTGTCCTATCGCCTGAAGCCCGTCGCGCCGCGCAAGAAGCAGTTCAGCGAAAAGCGCCTCGATCTGGTGTTGAAGACATCCATTCGGAAGAACGTCGATCCTGACCGTCTTGGCGCCGTCGAATGCACCATCGCCGGCAACATGATGCGGAGCATGATGCACTGGCTTCTGGCGCATCCGCGCTGTTTCGGAGAACTGCTGTCGCTGGCGCAGGAGACGATGCCGGTCTTTGAGGCGTCCGTCCGTGAACCTCTGGTCGGCCGGTTCCCGCTGAACGTCGCCGAAGTGCTGGTCAACATCTCCGCCGACGCCTGCGTCTTGGTGAAGATGAAGTGCATCGACGACGACATCGACCCGGACCTGTTCGCCTACACCATGTACTTTTGGCTCAAGGAGCTTCTGGAGCGCGGCCCGGAACGCGGCGGCCTGTATTTCCATGACGACGGCTCGTTCAACAAGGCGTGGTCCCGGATCGCTGACCATCTGGCGCAGGATCAGGACAAGCTGAACGGAGCCGCGAAGTCCTGCCAGAAGCGCGCCCGGCGGTTTCTGGAGGCTTTCCAGTCCTACGGCTTCTTCGTGGACCCGGCCGCCGCAGCCCATCCTCTCCGGGAGGCCGCGTGATGTCCACACACAGCGACAGCCCCAAATACAGCTACCCCCGCTCGGAGGGGCGGGGGAGCGGTTCGGTCGGTCACTGCTTCTGTGTGGCTGGCTCGTCTCGCCAGTTGTCCAGCGCGAAGTCCAGCAGCGCCAGGATGGCGTCGTTCCGGTTCTCGAACCTCTTGTCGAAACGGAAGCGGTTCACCCGCTCCAGAAGCTCGGGCGACATGATGAGGGTGGTTCGGAACGGCTTGGCGTCGGTCATGACCGGCAGCGTATGCGGCGCGAGCATCATCGTCAAGAAACTCCTGTTGATTAGCGTATTCACTGTGAATATAATACGCTGACTGAAGACGATATTCAATGAGCGCGGCGTCTGGCTGCATGCTTTTCCGAGGTGCCACGATGAGGACCGTTCCCAAGCGCCCCGCCACCGCCCGCCGGTTCGTCGGCCCGCGCACGGTTCAGCAGTTGATTAACGGGGTGAGCATGGATCTTGACGGCATGTCGCCTCACCCGACTGCGGCAGAGGTTCAGGGCGTCATTGACCGGCTGGCCGCGATCCGCGACCGCATTCTGTCGGAGGCGCCGTGATGCCTTCCGCTATCGATTGGTCTCCACGCACTCGGACGGTTGCCGCCATTCTCCGTGGCGCCCGTCCCTCCGTGCAGAAACTCACCATCGCCAAACTGCGGCAGAGCGGCGTCATCCACGCCGACGAAGAAATCTTCCTCTACGCGCGTCTTTGCCTGAAAGGGGCGTGACATGACCGAACAAATCGACCTGCGCCACATCCCGTACATGCCGCTGGTGATCGACCGTCTCCGCCGCTCCAAGGCGTGGCTCCAGTGCAAGCGGCGTCCTGACTTGGCGTTCTACATGATGAACCTCTGGATGCACTCCTGGCACGAGGTGCCGGCCGGCAGCATCGAGGCCGATGACGACGTGCTGGCCGATGCCGCCATGTGCTCGCCTGAACGGTGGGACGAGATCAAGGGCGCAGTGCTGCGCGGATGGGAGCAGGGAGAGGATGGGCGCCTCTATCACCACGTCGTGGTGGAGCTTGCCGACGAGGCTGTTGGCAAGATGCGCAGCAGCCGGGCGCGGACCAAGAAAGCGCGCGAAACCCTTGAAGCCAAACGCAAATCTGAACAGTCGCACGACGGTGACGATGATGGTGACGGTTCTGTCACTGAGTCTGTGACAGACGCTGTGACAGAGACTGTTACAGGCGACGAAGGGAAGGGAAGGGAAGGGAAGACTTCCGGTATTACGGTTCCTAACGGAACCTCCATACCGGGCGCTGATGCGCCGGACGGTGATCTGTTCGCTGGCGCCATCGACCAACGAGACCCGCCGAAGGTCATCTCCATCGATCCAGTCAAGGCGCTCTTTGACCGCGGCGTCGAAATCCTGGGACAGGCTGACGTTCCCGAGAAGGCGGCGCGGCAGATGATCGGGCAGCTTCGGAAGGCGAAAGGCGACCGTGAGGCCATGGCGATCATCACGGACGCGGCCCGGGCGACGCTGCCAGTCGATTACATCCAAGGCGCCATCAACCATGGCAGGCCGGATAGGCGCTCCAACCGCTACGGGCGCGACCAACACGGCATGCTGACCACTGGCGCGGCGATATGAACGAAGACCTTCTCCGGGCAGAAGGTATCAAGCTCCGCAATACCAGTCCCGGGAACCACAAAACCGTTTGTCCGAAGTGCAGCGCGAACCGGCGGAACAAGTCGGACCCGTGCCTCTCGGTCAAGATCGAAGCAACTGGAATAACGTGGCACTGCCACCACTGCGGCGACAAGGGTCACAGAGATGTTGACGACAAAGGCGATAGAACTCCTCGAAAGCCGCCACATCGATCCGGAACTGGCGGCAAGGCTTGGTCTGAGCAGCTTCACCGATCAAGGTGGTGGTGAAGGCATTCAGTTCCCGTACATCGTTGGCGCTGAGACGGTGAACAACAAGTACCGGACCCTGGACAAGCGGTTCCGGCAGGACAAGGACGCGGTTAAGGCGTTCTTCAACTTCAACGTCATCTGCGACCCGACGCTTGCCGACCAGCCGCTCATCATCACGGAAGGCGAGTTTGACGCCATAGCGGCGATCCAGGCCGGCTTTCCCCGGGTGGTGTCGGTTCCGGACGGTGCGCCCAAGGAAGAGATCGGCGACGCTGAGACGACGAAGTACGCCTATCTGGACCACGCCAAGGCCGCGTTGAAGGACGTGCGCGAGATCGTGCTCGCCACGGACGGCGACGGCCCGGGTACGGCCCTGATGAACGATCTGGCGCTGCGTCTCGGCAAGGCCCGGTGCAAGTGGGTCCGCTACCCGAAGAAGCGCGGCACCGATGACCGGCTGAAAGACCTGAACGACGTTCTGATCCACTACGGCGACAAGGGTGTGCGCGCGGTCATCGACGGGGCGCAGTGGTGCAAGGTCGATGGCATTTACCGCATGTCGGAGCTGCCGCCCTACCACAAGGCCGAACCCGTCTCGACCGGCTTCCCGTTTCTGGAGGGACATTACCGCGTCCGCCGCGGTGACTTCTGCGTCATCACGGGCGTTCCGAACTTCGGCAAGTCCACGTTCGTCAACGACCTGTGCTGCCGGCTGGCGGAGAAACAGGGGTGGGTCATCGCCATGGCGTCATTCGAGCAGCATCCGCAGGCAGACCATCGCCGGGCGCTGCGGGAATGGTACTGCGCCCGGCCCGAGCGGGAATGCCTGCCAGAGGAGATCAAGAGCGCCGACGCTTGGATTGACCGGCATTTCGTGTTCATCGTGCCGAGCGATGACGATCTGGCGAACCTGCAATGGACGCTGGACAAGTGCGCCGCCGCCGTCATCCGGAATGGCGCGTCCGTCGTCGTCATCGACCCGTGGAACGAACTCGACCACGACCGCCCGTCCGACATGAGCCTGACCGAATACACCGGCAAGGCGATCAAGGAGTTTAAGCGGCTGGCGCGGTCCCTGGACATCCACGTCATCGTCGTGGCCCACCCCACGAAGCTGAGCAACCCGGGAGGTGAGACGCCGTGCCCGGGGCTCTACGACATCAGCGACAGCGCGCATTGGGCCAACAAGCCTGACGTCGGCATCGTGATCCACAAGCGAGACCCGGCGCACACGGCGGCCATGTGCAAGATCGTGAAGTCCCGATACCACGAAGAGATTGGGCGCCCCGGGACGGTCTGGATGGAATACGACCGCCGGTCCCGCCGCTTCAACCCGGGTGAAGACCCGTCCCAATTCGAGCAATTCGAGGAGCGCATGCAAAAACGTGGCTCCAAGCGCGCGTCCAAGTGACCGCCCTTTCCTCCTGGGAGAAGACCCAACCATGACAACCTATGGAGACCGGGCGCCGTGATTTACCTGAGCGGAGCAATTCGCCCCGAACTCGTCGGGCTCCGGCCTGACCTGGGCGTCATGATGCAGCCGGGTATGGGCAACAAGCCGGATTTCCGGAAGACCAAGCGCGGCTGCGACAATGGGTGTTTCGCCAAGCCGGAGAAGTTCGTGCTGGACGAATATCTCGCGTGGCTCGCCCGCGATGCTGACACTGCCGACCAATGCCTGTTCGCGACTGCGCCTGACGTGGTTGGTGATGCAGTGGCTACGTGGCAGCGCAGCGCTCCGGTCTTCCAGCAAATCCGCGAACTTGGATATCAGGCCGCGCTTGTCGCCCAAGACGGCATTGAGCATACGCAAATCGAGTGGGAAGCCTTCGATGTCCTTTTCCTCGGCGGCACGACCGCATGGAAACTGTCCCACGCCGCCAAAGACCTGACGGCCGAAGCCAAGCGCCGTGGGAAGTGGGTCCACATGGGCCGCGTCAACAGCCTTGTCCGCCTTCGGACAGCTGGGATGTGGGGCTGCGACAGCGCAGACGGAACCTTCCTTGCCTTCGGCCCAGACAAGAACATTCCGCGCCTTATGGCGTGGCTTGACCAAATGCGTCGTGAGCCAGTCTTAAACTTTGGAGCCGCAGCATGAAAACGTACACGGTAAATGTTCCATTCACCGGAGTAATAACCCTCTACATTTCGGCGGATAGCCCATATGAAGCTGTCGCGATAGCAAAGAAAGCAAGTATCAGTTTTTCTGTAATTTCTGATTATCATTCGGACGGTCGTGGACCTGAGTTTGGTGAACCTATAATCGTGGAGGATTAACATGTTTATCACGCACGAACTCGTAGCCAAGTGCAGCTGCCCCAAAGACCATAAGCCGGATTTGTACGAGGTGACAGTTACGACGCGCCGCGTGATCCCGGTCGAAGACATCATCGCCGCTCTGGAAAGGCTTGAGCCTGTCGAGCAGTACCAAGAACAATTCACCGTCGAGTTGGCCCGCGCCATTGGCGCAGAGGTGAAGACTGTCGGCTTCCATTCGGGAGTTAAGACCACATGCGTAGCCTGACCGGAATTGTGGCGCTTGCCGCCTACACCGCCACTATCCCCGCCGCCAATTGGCTGATCGGCAACGCCGGCACTGTCTGCGTGCCGCAGGGGCCGTGCCTGATCCCCGTCGCCCCCGGCTTGATGGCGCCTTCGGGCGTCCTGATGGTCGGCTTGGCGCTGGTCCTGCGTGACCTCGTGCAGCACCAACTCGGCAAGGGTTGGGCGGTGGCGGCCATCCTGTTCGGCGCCCTGCTGTCCGGCTTGCTGGCGCCCGGCCCGCTGGTGGTTGCGAGCGCCACCGCTTTCCTGCTGAGCGAGTTGGCCGACTTCGCGGTCTACGCGCCCCTTCAGCGCCGCCGGCTGATGCTGGCCGTGGCCCTGTCCGGCGTGGCTGGCGCCGTCGTGGACAGCGGCGTGTTCCTCTGGCTGGCGTTCGGCGACCTGTCGTTCATCGCCGGTCAGGTTGTCGGCAAGCTCTGGATGACCGCCGCCGCTATGCCGGTCATCGCCATGGCTCGCCCGCTCTTCGCTCGGGAGGCCGCCCAATGACCGCGACCAAGAACTCCACCCGCCAGATGCACGTCTACCGCGGCACCCCGCATTGCTTCGTGATCGGCGGGGAGGCGCAGGCCCGCGCTCTGCCGGCCGATGGCGAGCCGCGCGCCCGCTGGGCATTCGACGGCGGGGAAGCATGTGGCGATCACATGGACGCCGCCTGGAGCGCCATCGCTCTTGAGCACACACCCGGCTGCGCTTCCTGCTGCCGCAAGCTCAGAGCCGAACTCATCAGGGACGGCAAGCTGGAGCCTCACCAGCGCGTCATAACCAACCCGCAGAAGCGCGCAGCGTGAAAGTGGGGGTGCGGGTTTCTGTGCCGATGCCGCCAGAAGCCCGCCTGCAAACATCGACGAAATTCACAACGACGAGGGAACCATGATCACCGCCACTCTAACCGGCGACGACACCGCCGAAGCCCTGGGCATCACCGTCACCCACCGCACGCCCGTCCTGGCTCTGTGCCGCAAGCTGGAGGAAGCCGGACACGCTGACCAGCCGATGACCGTGCTCCGTGACGGCAAGCCGGTCTTGAACGTCTCCAGCATCCACGGGGCGGCAAAGCGGACGGTCATCGAGACTGACAAGCTGTCCGCCCGGTTCGGTAAGTTCGTGCCCTTCGTCCGGTTCTTCGAGGAACAGGCAGAGGTGGCGGCCTGAACACTCGTTCCGCCTCTCATATCGCGCCGATGGATGCGGTCTGAGGGTGTGGCCGCTACCCATGTAGCCGGGAAGGGCAGAGGCCACTCAGAGACGCGCTGATGAGTCGGCGGAGCGGGCAGGGCATGCGGCGGAATGGCGACGTTGCCAGCGTTAAGACTACGGCAAGCATTGAGGCAAGGGCGCCATAATTGAGGCAAGGGAAAAGTGGGGCGGTTGCAGTTTTGCTCTTCACGCGCCGCAAGTTGTGCTACAATCCAGCCCTAGAAACAGTTCGGGCCGGTTGGGCGCTGTAACGCCACCGCCGGCCCTAACCACTACGATAAACGGGAGTTCAACGATGGCTGTTGATGAATTTGCCGGGAACGGCGCTGAAATGCAAGCGGAGACACCGGAAAGCATATCGGCGCAACTGCGGGCGCTGACAGACGAAACAATGTGCTTCGACGGGCCGGCGACCTATGCCCTGATCGGCCGGGCTGCCGACATGCTGGATGACCTTGCCGCCCGAGAGAACGAAGTGGTGAAGATGGCGTGGGATGCCGGGCAGGCGCAGGCCGTGGAAGCCGCTCGCGAAGAGGGGCGCCAGTCCGCCTTTGCCGCTATGGTCGAGGAAGCCGCCGCTATCACGCTTGGCGCCGCCACCGACCGGCCGTCCACCTACAGCGAATTCATGAATGCGATCCGCCGCGCTACGGACGGTGTGCCGCCGAAGCTCCGCAGTCTGTCATACACCGAGAAGCTGTTGATTGCTGGCGAGATGCTCGTGCGTGATCCGTCTGGCGTGGCAATGGCCGCTGCGGAGTTCAAGGCGAAGGAGCATGCGAATGGCTGACCATCGAAACCATGGCCGCGTTCGCCTCCGTCTTGGCGATGGCGTGAACGGCGAAGACACCATAGGCGTGACGCTTTTCGGTGATGAGTATTCGATGCCGGCGGCGGAATGGAGCGAAATAGCGGGCCGTATCAGTGCGAAGGCGCCGCGAATGAATGGCAGAAATTCGCGGCTGCGGAACACGGCGATGATAGTTGCAGGGGCTTTCCTCATGGGCTGGGCATCTGGCGTCATCACCGAAAAGTATATCGTGTCGCAGGCCCAAGGGAGCCACAGCCATGACTGACGCACCGAAGCTGACCGCCCGTCAACAGCAGGTTTACGACGCGCTCACCAACGATTGGGCCTGTTCCTATGACGTGGCGAGGAGGGCCGGCATTCGCACTCAGAGCCCAACTGAGACGGCCGCGCGGCACTGTATAGCGCTGGTCAAAATGGGGCTTGTGGAAAGAGGGACGGCGCGGTGGTTTGCCAATTGGAGGAAGAAGCAATGACGGCAGCGCGCGAAGCTCTAGAGCGCCTCACCAAGTGGCGTGACACAGGCGACGATCAGGGGGGCTACACTGCTGGAAATCGGGCGTTCGCCAATGACGTGATTTCCCTGCTGGCTTTACTCGAATGGCGGCCTATCAGCGAGGCGCCGAAGGACCGGACCACTATCGTTCGCTGGCACAAGCTGTGGAAGTGCCCGGTGGCTGTGGAGCGCAACGACGGGCGCTTCGTCTATCCATTCGCCGATGCCCCGGAATGGGTATCAGCGGGGCAGGACAAATTGTGGCCGGAGGAAGCCTTCCTCCCGTTTTGGAAGCCCGCAGGCGCCGCCCCTCAGGAGGACAAGCCATGAGCAAAGTCACCGTCCACAAGATCGTGATCAAGGTGGTAGATTTCGAGGGATCGAGCGCCGAAGACGTCGCCTATGCGGTCAGCAACAACAAGTACTTTCCTGGCTCAGTTCTGTCGCACCAGACGGCGACAACCGAATGGGACGGCGACGACCACCCGCTTAATCGTCGCATGACGATGGATGAATTCGACGCATGGATGGCCGCGAACGGTGGAAAGGAGGTGCCCCATGGCTGAGACCATCACCCCGGAACAGCGGGCGCTCATGGCGTTCCCGAACGGCTGCATCCGTGGCCGCACGCTAAAACTGACCGACGCGGTCATGGAGGACATTCGCAAAGCGACTGCCGACGCCATCCGTGCAGCCGAGACGGCAGCCGTAGACCGGTGCGTCGAAGCCTTGCGGGACATGGGCATGCACGAAACCGCCCTGATGCTCCGCGTCACGATGGAGGCCGACAATGCCGTGTGACCACGATCCAAACGACGCCACCGTCCTTCGCACCCCCGTTGACGTGGTAGCCGCTGTATTCGACCTAGAGCCGGCGCCGGCCGCCACGATCAGCGCTGAGGAGATCGCGGAGCTTCGCCCCACCGCTGCTGAAGTCGCCTTTGGCCGGAAATTCGCTATTGGCGCTGAGACGTTGGCGCGCCTCCTCGACGCCATCGAGGCGCTTACCGCCAAGAACCAGCGCCTGACTGACGCGCTGAACACGAGCGTTCTGGGGGCGTGCGAGGAAATAGACGACAGGCTCAAGCCGGAGATCGATCGGTTGACCGCCGAGAATGCCCGGCTGACCAGCGAGAACCGTGATCTGCGGGCGCAGTGCCTCGCCGACTTCGGGCAGAAGTACCAGCCGGAGACCTACGCCGCAGCCAGGGACGGCAGCATCCCCGCAAGCCCGCTGGACGATCCCGAATACCCCGCGCTGATGGCAGAAGCGCTGCGGCAGGCAAAGGCGGGAGACTGACGCTGCCTAGTATACAGGTAGGCTCCCGCTTTGTCGATAAAGTCACCGGCTATCACGTCACGGTCACAGATTTAACAGAACGTGACGCTTGGTGCCGGTTCGACTTTGGCGACGGGAAATGCGGAATGGTCATTTCCCGTGACGCTGCCGCTGATGCGGTGCGCGAATACACGTCGCCGAAAGATTAGCCCTTCGGCGGCGTCTGCCGTTGTGCTATACTTCCGCCAACGCGAATAACCCGCCGTAGGATGGAAGATGGCCGCCCTTCAGCCCGTTCCGAACGCCCGCCGCGTCGGGGTGATTAGCCACCAAGCGCCCGTCCGGCAGTGCCAGGATGAGGTGACGGACTTAGGGACGCCGGAAACCCGGAGGCGGCTCCAAGCGGACAACTGCTTGGTCATGTATCACAAGGACCAATTGGATCAGCAACAGTATGACGCCACATGCCTCATCCGCATGGCGTATCTCCTGATCACCAAGGGCATGGACGCCCGCGTCGCTACGTACGGCGAGACGTTCGGCGGCGGAAAAGACGACTATGAGAGCGTCTATGCCGTGATGGTGCAGGAACACTATCTGGACTGGATCGACGCCATGGCGGAGCGTGCCGCGGCCAATGCACGGGCCAAGCGCGGCGGGAACCGGTGGCGCACGTGGCTCCCCATGGCGGTGATCATTGACGGCATCACGTGCTCAGACATCGCCCATCAGCGCGGAATGAAGCCGCAGACGGTGGCTGAGTATCTGCGGGACGCGCTTGACCTGTTCAATGACGTGCGGTTCGGCAAGCTGCGACGTGAAGAAAAGCGGGCCGCCTAGCAAACATTCGCTCTTGCCGATACCGACTTTGTGCTAAAATAGTCGGGCCGCAGCGGTGCGCTAACACTTGCTGCGGCCCTGACCAACACGAACAAGTGAGGTTCGCTATGGCTGAAAACACTTTGCCCCAAACCAATGCGTCCAAGCAAGGCGCTCGTGATGCCGCCTGTAAGGCAATTTCCATCAACGATGGCGGGGCGTCGCGTCCCGAATGCGAATGGCCGCTGTGTGACTGTGACCCGCACGCTGTGAAGGTGGTTTCAGCGCTTGATGAAATGGGGGGGGCGCGCCGCCGCGCCGGCCGCCCCGATCTCCGGAGACTTTGAGCAAGTCCTTCGCGAGATGGAAGGCGTTGCGATGGAAGAGGACGCGGCTTCTGAATTTGACGATAAGCAGCTAGATCTTATCGCTAACTGGCACGACAGGCTTTTGGCTTCGCGCGTGATTGCGACCAATAAGCCGACTGTTGCGAAGGCCAATCGGGCATGGGTTGGAAGCTCTGCGGAGTCAACTGCTGATGGTCTGTGCCGTGAACTTGCCGCGGTTCTAGATGAGAACTGGATTTTCCTTGCCGTTCACGCTCAGTCCTATGCAGCGGGAAGCGGGCATCCCATGGCGCTGGTGCACGCTGAAATGCTGGCCCGCGTCCATGCTGTGATGACGAAAGCCCATGCTGCCGGCTACGTCCCGAAAGCCAACACGACACGCCTGCCTGTGATCCTTGCCGAGCACGGCTATGACGCCGCCGCCCTCGTGTCTGATGGCGCCAAATCGTCGGCAAATAACCCGGTTGCGCCACATCAACACATTTTCCCTTGACCGTTAGGGGCAGTTGAGCGTACGTTCCAGATAGTCAGTACAATTGCGCCCGGCGATAACTCGCTCGGGCGCTTTGTCGTTTGGGGCCAGCGATGCCGGACACTCCGCCGCCACCCCAAGAAGACACCGCCGTGCCCACCGACAAAGCAGAGCCCGAATATGCCGCTGCTGTCGCTTTGTATGCCGCGATTATACCACGCCGGCCCTTTATGATTGGGGCATGGCCTGAGGACTGACGCCATGCCCGATCCCGCCATCTCACCGGAAACAGTCGGGATCGCGACGGGTGGCGGAGCTTTGGCCCTTGCCGGCCGCATGCTGTGGGGTGTCTGGCGCGGGTGGAAAGAGACAACCCGCGATGACCGCCGCGCCGCACAGGCTGACAAGGCGGAGAGCGACACGATCAAGCGCCTGGAGGCTCACATAGCCCGCATGGAGCAGGCGCAGGCAGCGGCAGAGGAGCGGCATACGGCGGAAATCGCCCGCCTGTCAAAGCGCATTGCCGATCAGGACGCCCGCCTCGAAGAGATGACCAAGCGCCTTGACGACGCCCTAGACGGCAAGGTCAAGGCAATGCTGGAGGCCACACAGGTCCGGGAAGAGAACGCCCAGCTCGAAAGCCGGCTGGCGCAGACCACCATGGACCACGCCAACCTCATGATCGCCCATGCGGAATTGGTGGATTGGCTCGTCCTCAGCGCTGACGTCAATGACGGCCTACGGCAGGCGCCAGAATACCTCAAGGCCAAGGGCTGGTTAGACCACCACAAGCGCACACGATTATCGGAGAAGGCGGCCTAGCGTTGCCATCTGAGCGGCCATTTGTCTGGCGGAAGCCTCTCAAGCAGTTCCAGGGCTGCCATCCACGACTGTGGCGGCGCCTCATGCCCATTGGTCACGACAGTCACATGAGCGGGCCGGTAATCCATTGCCCGCGCCCATCTGGCTTTCCAGCCCCGCCCACCAAGCAGCGCCTCGGCCCGGCGGCAAAAGTCGGTGAGTTGTGGCGCCTGCCTCGCTGAAGCCATCGGATAGCCTCGTTTTGTTTCGTAAATCGAAACATCTTCGCACGGAAGGCCGCTCATGACCAGTTGCCAAGAGGTTTGCGACGCCGCTTCCCACTGCGCCCCATGCGAGGCGCTAGACGATGCCTTCCGACGCATCGACGCGACGGGCAGGGCCTACGTGGAAGGTCTCGACGAAAGCGGGCGCTACGCTGTCCTGAATGGCCGTGTCTATCGCCGCGCTGAATGGGAGTGAGCCATCATGGTCACCGAGCTAGGCCGCATCTCCCGCATATCGACCCGCCGGGCCTATGTGGTGGCGGACATCGAGGGGCACGAACTGGTTCACGAGACCCGCGACGCCGGCTTCTACGATCCGCCGCCCGCGATCGGTGACACGCTCATCCGGCTGGCTGATGGCACGCTGTCGCATCGGCCCGCACGGAGCGCCACGCACAATGACGACATGCCTATCTGCGGCCCGGCCGCGCTGAACGACAGCCTGGACAGACTGGCGCAGACGCTCGCTGAGCGTGAGAGGGAGTGGTGACGATGGACTTTGGTGACGCTATCCGCGCTCTCAAAGATGGGAGGCGCGTGGCCCGCTCTGGCTGGAACGGCAAGGGAATGTGGCTCGGCTTGGTGCAGGGCTATGACTACAACGAGCTCAAGGGCTCCGCCATGGTCGCGGCTCTTGGCTGCACGAAGCTCCCCTGGATCGGCCTGAAGACGGCTGACAATTCGTTCGCGCCGTGGAACGCCAGTCAGGCGGACGTGCTGGCGGATGACTGGTCCATCGTGGAGTGATCGCCATGGCCCGATACATCGCCGGCCGCTGCCCCGCCTTTGCCCGCGCCTCAGACGGCAAGATAGACGCCAGTACAGAGAAGGGCGCCGCTCGCTTGGCCCGGAAGATCGAAGCGACGTGGAGGCGGGCAGGTGTCCAAGGCGTCAAGGCATGGGTGGAGCTGGTTCCGCCCGCTGAAAACGCGATGCCACGCCCGGTGATCCGGTCCAACCTCGTCAACGCCATGCCTCCGAGGTGATGACATGACCGACCCCCGCAAGGCCAAGACGCTTGGCGACGCGGCGCAGAACCCGGACGGCACGTTCAACGGCGCCCGCGCCCTATCGTGGCTGTCTGAGGCGCTGAACCCTGGACGCGGCGCATCGGAGGCGGAGGTGCAGGCCATCTACGACAGGATGCATGCCAAGAAGGCCAAGCCGCTATGACCCGCTCCATGGCCCCCACCATTGCCAAGCTGGAAAGCATGGCGCGCACGGCATCGGAGATCAGCAGCGCCAACCGCCGTGCTGGATACGAGGAAGGCAAGCGCCACGCATACAGGGTCGTCCGACGCTGGATCGTCGGCTTGCTGGCGTGTGGCGGCATCGTCGCTTGGGTGATCGGATAGCCATGAACCGCAAAGCAGACAAGCGGCTGACCAACCTACGGCCAACGCTCGCCACCTTGGACACACGGGCGGCCAAGCCCATGCCCAAGACGGCAGACCCCTTCTACCTGTCCCCTGAGTGGAAGGCGCTCGTAGCCAGACTGATCCAGCAACGGGGCAGACGCTGCGAGATGTGCGGCAAGACCCATGAGGACGACGGCACGCCAACCAGACTGATCGGCGACCACGTCGTGGAGCGACGAGACGGGGGCGCAGACCTAGACCCTACCAACATCCAACTGCTGTGCTCCAGAGAGGGGGGCAACGGCAGGGCTCATGAGGATGGCAAGGTCGGCGGGTGCCACGCTCGGAAGACGGCAAGGGCACGGAATGAGCGGATGGCGCGGCGTTGGGGGTGAAAAAGGGGCGGCGATGCGAAAAATCGTGCATCTATGACCTTTTTCATACTTGACAGGCGCAGATTGCCATGGGGAGTGGGGGGTTTACATCCCAAAGGCTGGTTTGGACGCCGCTACCGGTCCGGGCGCATTCCGAGATTATCTGCCCTTGGTATGAATTATGACCGTCATTTAACCCAAATGGCCGTTTGAATTTATGATTTTGCGGCCAACGGCTTGGATGGAGGAAATCAAATGCCGAGAGGGGGGTATCGGCCGGGAGCTGGGAGACCGCCCGGCTCTGGCAAGACGCGGACCAAGGATCGCGCCGTCATCAAGAAGCTGAAGGCTGCGGAGGCGTCTGTGGTTGTGGAGGTTCCTGCCCCTGAGGCGGATGAGCCGGATCGCGCGCCGCCCGCTGAGGTCGCGCCTGTCGCCCCAAAGGTTCCGGGGCGGTTCAAGTCTGCACTTGAATGGATTATGGACGTCATCAATGACCCGGACGCGCCGCTTGACGCGAAGGTCCGTTTGGCTTCGGCGGCTCTGCCGTTCCAGACGCCGCGGCTTGAGCCTGTAGGGCAGGGCAAGAAGGAGCAGAAGGAAGAGGCCGCAAAGGCTGCTTCCGCTGGTCGCTTTGCCACGCCGGCTGCGCCGCGACTGGTGGCGGACAATACGAAGGGGTAGCCGATGGACTGGTCAACAGCGTGCCCGGATTGGGAGCGGCGCATACTTGCGCGCGAGAGCCTGATCCCCTTCGCGCCGTTGTTTCAGGATCAGGCGGACGCGGCGCTTGACGTGTTCAACTCGCTCCGGATCGTGGATGCCCCCGGCAGCCCGACAATGGGAGAGGCGGCACGCCCTTGGCTTCAGGACTTTGTAGGCTCCATCTTCGGGTCGTACGACGAGCAGACGGGGCGCCGGCTGATCACGGAATACTTTCTTCTGATTAGCAAGAAGAATGCCAAGTCAACTGGCGCGTCCGGGATTATGATGACCGCCCTTCTGCGCAACTGGCGCATGAGCGGTGAGTTCCAGATCATTGCCCCGACCATTGAGGTCGCCAACAACAGCTTCTTCCCGGCGCGGGACATGATCCGGGCGGACCCGGAACTGAACGACTTGCTGCATGTGCAGGAGCATGTGCGGACGATCACGCATCGGCAGACGAAGGCGACGCTGAAGGTCGTGGCGGCAGACAGCGACACGGTGTCTGGCAAGAAGGCCATTGGCACACTGATTGATGAGCTGTGGCTATTCGGGAAACGGCCTAACGCTGAGAACATGCTGCGTGAGGCAATCGGCGGTTTGGCGTCGCGGCCGGAAGGCTTTGTCATCTACGCCACGACGCAGAGTGACGACCCGCCGGCCGGCGTGTTCCGGCAGAAGCTCCAATATGCCCGACAGGTTCGTGATGGAAAGATCGCCGACAAGCGGTTCCTGCCGGTCCTGTACGAGTTCCCTGATGAACTGTTGAAAGACGGCAGGCAGAAGGACAAGTCGTATTTCTACGTCACCAACCCCAACCTTGGGGCATCGGTCGATGTCGAGTTCCTAGAGCGCGAGTTCGACAAGGCGTCGGCCGCTGGCGAGGAAAGCCTGCGAGGCTTCCTGTCCAAGCATCTGAACGTCGAAATCGGCTTGGCGCTGCGCTCCGACCGATGGGTTGGCGCTGACCATTGGGAAGCTGCTGCTGACAAGTCGATCACCCTGGATAGCATCCTGAGCCGATGCGAGGTGGTTGTGGGTGGTATCGACGGCGGCGGCCTGGACGACTTGCTCGGGCTGGCCGTGCTGGGGCGTGAGAAGGGTTCACGGCGTTGGCTGCTGTGGTCCAAGGCGTGGGCGCACGAAACCGTGTTGGAGCGTCGCAAGAGCGAGGCCCCCCGGCTGCGTGACCTTGAACGGGCCGGCGATCTGGTCGTGGTCTCCGACATGGAACAGGCGTTCTCCGAAGTGGCGGACATCCTGGCGGTGGTCGATGCCTCCGGCATGCTGGCCTATGTCGGCCTGGACCCCATGGGTGTCGGCGCACAGGTCGATGCTCTGGCGCTCGTCGGCATCGGTGGCGAGGATGACCCGTCTCCCAAAGAGCGGGTGGTCGGCATCTCGCAGGGCTGGACGCTGAACGGCGCCATCAAGACGGCGGAGATCAAGCTTGCGTCCGGCGCGCTGAAGCATGCCGGGCAAGACCTGATGGCGTGGGCCGTGGGCAACGCCAAGACGGAGCCAAAGGGCAACGCCATCACGATCACGAAGGCGGTTGCCGGCACGGCCAAGATCGATCCGCTGATGGCGGCCTTCGACGCTGTGGCGCTGATGAGCAAGAACCCGCCTCCCATGGGCGGATCGATCTACGAAACAGAGGACCGGTCAGACGGCCTGCTAGTCATCTAGGAGCACACACATGGCACTCTGGTCCGGCCTCTTCCGCGGGCGCGGCGCCGCTGCGGCTGTCGAGAAGTCGTCGGCCGGGGCGCCGACATACGGCGCGATCCCCCCGCTTGGTTCCGTGCCGAGCGCAACGGGACTTCTGGTCAGCCAGTCCACGGCCATGACGGTTTCGGCCGTCTATGCCTGCGTGACCATCCGATCCGAAGACGTGGCGCGCTGCACCCCGACCATGTATCGCGTCAAGGACGATGGCGGCCGGGAGAAGGTCAAGCCAAACGATCATCCGGTTGCCCGGTTGCTGGTGCGCCCAAACCGCATTCAGACGTGGTTTGAGTTCTCGCAGCAGATGGAGGCCGGGCTTGCTCTGAGGGGCAACGCCTATGCCGCCATTCTGCGTGACCGGCGCGGGCAGCCTACCGAACTGATCGCCATCAACCCGGACGCTGTTTTGGTGCTGGAGGCGGTGGACGGGTCAATCTTCTACAACGTCAACCGCATCGGCCTCTTCCAGATTTCGGTGTTGCGTGACTTGCCGGTAGCAATACCGGCAGAGGACATCTTCCACCTTCGCGGCCTGTCCTTCAACATGCTGGCCGGCGCATCGACCATCGGCCTCGCCCGCGATGCTGTCGGGCTGGCGATGGCTCTGGAGCAGCAGGCGGCCCGGTTCGTTGGCAACGGTGCCCGGCCATCTGGAGTGCTGAAGGCAAAGGGAAAGCTGACGGTTGAGGCGGCGCAGCGGTTGAAGGCATCTTGGAATGCCTTCGTGTCCGGCGTCAGCAACGTTGGAACCACAGCCGTCCTTGAGGAAGGGATGGAGTGGCAGCAACTCCAGCTTACCGCCGCCGATCTGGACTTCATCAAACAGCGCGAGTTGCAGATCGCAGAGGTGGCCCGGTTCTACCGGATGCCGCTGTCCAAGCTCGGGTTGGGTGATGCTCAGAAAGCTGGGCAGTTTGCGCAGACGCAGCAAGAATACGTTGCCGATGCGATCATGCCGAGCTTGGAGCGGTGGGAAACCAAGTTCGCCCAAACCTTCGACCTCGATTTGCAGGGGTACGAAGTGGACATGGACGAAAACCGGCTCCTGAGGGCGGACGTGCAGACCCGCTACAACAACGCCCGCATCGGCCTACTGTCCGGCTTCCTGTCGCCGAACGAAGTCCGCATGAGCGAGGGCCTTGGCCCGGTTCCAGACGGCGACACGGTCATGCGCCCGCTGAATATGGCTGCGCTGGGAAGCGACGCCACCGGGACGGCCCCGGATGGAGCCGGAAAGCCGCGAGATGGCGAGTTGCCGGCGGATGCGACGGACGGAGCCGCGCCGAAGGGGGAAGAGGAATGACCACACAGCGCAAGTTCATGTCGGGCTCTGTCGCGGCAGATGCCGGGCTTGGCCCCCGTCAAATCCGGGTGATTGCAAGCGACGCCACCGTAGACCGGGCTGGTGATGTTCTGCGTCCGGAAGGCGCGCAACTGACCCGCTACATGATGAACCCGGTGGTTCTGGCGGACCATGACCCGACCAAGCCAATCGGTACGGCGGCGCCCGAAGTCAAGAACGGTCGGGTGGAGGCGGTCATCACCTTCGCTCCGGAAGGCGTATCCGCCAAGGCTGACGAATACTGCGGGCTGGCGAAAGCTGGCGTCCTTGGTGCTGTCAGCGTGGGCTTCCAGCCCATCGACACCGAGCCCATGAAGGGCGGCGGCGTCTTCTACAAATCGTGGGAACTGATGGAGCTGTCCGTGGTCGCCGTGCCCTGTAATCCTTCCGCGGTCGTCATCGAGCGATCCGCTACCGTCACCCTGTCTGCCGATGAACACGCCGCCTTGAAGGCTGCTGCCGAAGCGCCCAAGAAGATCGTGGACGAAATCCGCGCTCTGGCGAAGTCGGCACCGAAGGGACAACGTGGCGCGCTCCGCCATGCAGCCAACCTTGCAGAGAAAGCGGCTGGCGACATCGTCACGAAAGAAGCCCCGAAGCTGACGCGCAAGGGCCTCTACGAAGTCGGCTGGCTTGCTGGGCTGCTGTCTGAGCTTGGATGGCTGGAGGAATGCGTGGAATGGGAGGCCGCCTATGAAGAGGACGGCAGCCCGATCCCTGACATGCTGGCTGATGCCATGCGGCAGCTTGGACAAATCCTCATCGCCATGACGGTCGAAGAGGTGACGGAATTGGTTGTCGAAGAGGACGCGGAAGGAACCGCGGAAGGCGAAGAGATGATGACCGCCAAGAGCGTGTCGCAGGCTCTAACGCTGAAAGCCGGGCGCGTCCTGTCCGCCAAGAACGAGGCCGACCTTACCACGGCCCGTGATCTGATCGACAACGTCGTGTCGCAGGTTGCGACCGAAGAACCCGAGACGGCGAAAGCCGCTCGCATCCGCGAGGCGGAAGCCCTTCGGCTCCTGATCGCTTAACCCATTCCCGCCGCTGATCGGGAACCATGGCCGCCTCCGGGCGGCTTTTTCTTTGCCCTGGAGACAAGCATGAAGATTGCTGAACTCCGCCTTGCCCACTCGAAGGCGGCGGACGAACTCGTGACCCTGGCCGCCGATGGCGGTGAGGCTTACGAAGCCAAGAAGACCGAAGTCGTGAAGCTGGCTGACCAGATCAAGCGCGTTTCGGAAGCGCAGGAGATCGCCGCCAAGTCGGCCGTTCCGGTTGCCGGTCAGGATACCCCCACCGTTCCGGCCGCCGCCGAAGGTGACCGCTACGTCAAGGAGAAGAGCCTTGTCGTCGGCGGTGTCGTCAAGATGCTCGGCATGGGCAACGGCAATGTCTACGGCGCCCGTCAGGCGTCGAAGGACATCTACGGCGAAAGCCATCCGGTCACCAAGGCCCTGGCTACCAACGTCGGCGCGTCCGGCGGCTTCATCGTCCCGCCCGACTACATGAACGAGATCATTGAACTGCTGCGTCCGGCCGCTCAGGTCCGCGCCGCCGGCCCGCGCAACATCCCGATGCCGCGCGGCACGATGACCATCCCCGGCCAGTCGGCCGCGGCTACCGCCAGCTACGGTGCTGAGAACGCCCGCATCGGCGCCAGCCAGCCGACGCTGAACCAGATCGTCGCCAGCTACAAGAAGCTGACCGCCCTGGTACCGGTGTCCAACGACATGATGCGCTATGCGGACCCGGCCGTTGACGCCTTCGTGCGTGACGATCTGGTCAAGGTCATCGCCCTGCGTGAAGACCTCGCCTTCCTGCTGGGCGACGGTACTCAGGATGCCCCGCGCGGCTTCCTGTCGTTCGCCAACGGCTACGCCGCGCAGGGAGGCGGCACGGCCGGCGCCTACAGCGCGGCCGGAAATTCGACCGCTGCCAGCGGCGGCAACTTCATCACTTCCACCGCGTCCTACACCCTAGCCACCGTGGCGCAGGAACTCGGCGGTCTGGTGAACAAACTGGACGTTGCCAACGTGCCGGAGCGCCGCCGTGTGTGGTTCATGCACCCGCGCAGCAAGAACTACCTGATGAACGTCCAGAACAGCTTGGGCGTCTACGTCTACCGTGACGAGGTGATGCGCGGTTCGCTGTTCGGCTATCCGATCCGCACGACCACGCAAATCCCCGTCAACTACTACAACGGTGACGGCAGCCACACGGATTGCTCCTTCGTCTTCTTGGTGGAGATGGACGAGGCCATGATCCTCGACAGCATGTCGCTGGAACTGGCCGTGTCGCGCGAGGCGTCTTATGTCGGCGCCGATGGCAACACCTACAGCACGTTCCAGAACGACCAGACCCTGATCCGGGCCGTCACGGAGCATGACTTCCAAGTGCGCCATGACGCGGCCATTGCGGTGGCGCAGTTCGTCCGCTGGGCGCCCGCCATCTCCTAATTGAGCAGGGGCCGGCATGCCCCGGCCCCTCTTCTGACCGAAGAGGATTTTCGACATGACGGACATCGTCATTCAGCACAATGTGGGCGCTTACCTGAAGGCCAAGATCGGGTCGGCGTTCGTTTCTGCCACTGCCGGCGGCACTGGCGACAACGCTTCCGTGAACGGCGCTGCGGTGGACCGGCTGAGTTCGTCCACGGGCGCCCTGGCTGCCTCTGGCGTCTTCAACGTCTTCTATTCGGCGACCCTGGCCGCGACCAAGACGCTGAGCCTTACCGCCCTGAAGGTGCAGGACAGCGCCGATGGCTCCACTTGGGCCGACTACCTGACCCCGAGCGCCCCCGGTGTCGTGGCAACTGGCGCTTCCGGCGGATCGACCGAGACCGGCGTCTCGACCCTGGCGGTCGATCTGAACAGCGCACGCCGATATGTCCGCGTGGTGTTCACTCCGGACCTGTCGGCGTCCGGGACCGACACTGCGTCGCTTCTGGCGACCGCTGTCCTGGCCGGCTACGACCGCATCCCGTCGTGACCATAGAGGCCCGGTGGGAAGCCGGGCCTCCCCTGGAGGTTCCCATGCAAACCGTGACGTTCACCCGCGATATGAGGCCGTGGCGCGAAGGCGACAGCGTGCCTCTGCCTGATGACGTGGCTGACGCGCTTGTGGCGAACGGCGAAGCGAAAGACGCCCGCCCGTTCCCCGAGACCGCTACGCCCGTCGAGACTGCCCGCCGTGGCCCCGGACGCCCGGCCCGTTACATGACCAAGGGGGCATGACATGGCCGACCAGTACGCCAACCTTTCGCCAGACCTCGCCAGCCCGTACATCGGCGGGTTCGCTGTGTCCCCGAGTGACAGCGCTGTGCTGTCCCAGCCGACGCGGGCGGTCTTCGTTGGCGGCGCGGGCAATCTCGCTGTGACCTATCTGGACGGATCGACCGACACGCTCCAGTCCGTCACGGCCGGATCAATCCTCCCGATCCGCGTGACCAAGGTCATGGCGACCAACACGACCGCCACGAAGATTTCCGGATTGTACTGAGAGGTATCATGTCCGTCTCGATCATCACCACCGTCATCACACCGGCGTCGTCGTACGACCTGATCGACCTTGCCACAGTGAAGGACGATTGGGGTATTAGCGGGACGGGCGACGATGCCTTTCTGACCCGGTCCATCTCCCGGTGCTCTGCCGCCGCGGCGCAGTTCTGCAACCGCGTCCTAGCATCCGAGACGGTGAAGGACGAAATCCGCATCGACCGTGACCAGTATCCTTATCAGGTCCCTGGCGGCGTGCAGTTCCTTCAGCTTTCCCGCTGGCCGGTGTCGTCGGTGGCTTCTGTGGTCGAAGGCGTCGGCGACAACACCACTACGCTGGTTGCCGGCGACGATTACACGGTCAATAAGGCCAACGGCCAGATTACCCGCATCGGTTCGCAGGGCTACCCCATCGTGTGGCCCGCGTCGCTGATCGTCGTCACCTACACCGCCGGCTATGCCACGGTCCCGAGCGACCTTCAGGACGCCGTGTCCCGTATGGTCTGGACCCGCTACGCCGAACGCCGACGCGATCCGTTCGTGCAGCGTGTCCGGGTCGATGGCGTGGACGACGTGACGTACATCACGCCCAAGGCCGATGCCGGCAACCTGTCCGCCGATGTGTCGGACATTCTGGACAATTACCGGGTTCCACAGATCGGCTGATCATGGCAGCGCAAGACACGATTGCCCGGCTGGACGCCTCGCTGGAGCGGGCGGGAACCGACATCAAGATATTCCGTGCGGCGTCCTTCGTGGAGTGCCGCGCCCGTGTCCGTGGCCTGTCGGCGCAGGAGCTACGTCCCGGCAGCACGAGCGGTCAGGGCGCGTTCCGCGCGATCCTGTCGCCAACGGACTTCGCGGGCGGTGCTGTCCCGTTGCCCTTGAAGGTGACGGACAAGGTGCTGTGGAACGGCTCGCAACGATCCATCACCTACGTGTGGCCGGTCATCATGGACGGTCAAGTGGTGCGCATCGAAGCCGACTTTATGGGGTGACCGATGGCCTCCAACATCGACGTTGTGCGCCGGCAACTCCAACTTCTGAAGAGCGACCTATCGCCGCAAGAATTTGTCAAGATGCACGCCGCGACAGCTCGCGCGGCTCGCGCTGAGTTGGAGGCTGAACAGGGCAAGTATCCCACCACTGTTGTGGTGGATGGTCATCGCGGGGCGTCTGAGGACACTGTCCAGTATGGCGGCGTAATCCAGTATGAATTCCACCCGGCCGGCGATGTCATCGACGCCACTTATGCAGCGCTCATGGAGGCCGCCCCGGTCAAGACTGGCAACTACGCCAAGCACATTTGGATGTATGTGAACCGCGTGCGCCGTGATGCTGCGACAGAGGGCGCAACGGTGGACATCATGCCCGGCGACGAGGTGGTGTTCATCGACACGGTTCCGTACGCCCGCAAGATTGAAGGTTGGCGCGGTCGAAGAAGTCAAAGCCGCCCTGGTCTTTCCGCTCAAGCGCCAAACGGCGTTTTCGAGATTACGGCCAGAGCGCTGAAAGCCCGTTTCGGCAACTACCCGGTCAAAATTGACTTTGACTATCGTGGGGTCATTGAAGGCGGCATCGCTGAAGCTGGTGAAGCGAAATCGGCCGTGCGTGGAAAGAAGGGCCGCTTTGTGGCGAATGGTGGCACTCAGTCGGCCAACCGCTCTGAAAACCGTTGGCCTTCCATCGTCATTGAGGTGCTGAAATGATCGGGCCGGTCGAAAACGCCTTTGTCGATACGCTGGGAAGCGCTGCGACATTTCCGATCCGGTGGCCCAATGATCCATGGCCGAGTGGAACCAGCACGTCAGATGGCAATATGCCGGTGGACGAAAACGGGTCGCCGCTACCCGCTATCGAGGCAGAACTGATTTCCGGTCGCGATCAGACGTTACCTGTCGGCAAGAATGCGGCCGGCAAGCGGACGCATCGCCTACCCGGCATCGTGAGGCTTTATGTCTCGGTGGGGCAGGGGACGGGTCGGGCAGCCATCAATGCTGAAGTGGATGCCATTCTAGCCGCCTTCGACCGCGCCACGCTGATCGACAACTATGCAGGCGCCGAGACCCTCCGCACCGAAGACCCCCGCGTTGATGATGACGTTGCGGGCTACGAAGAGGGAAACCGCTTCGTGAGAATGGTCACGGTTCCATGGGTTTACCTATACCCCACGGTGCAGAAATGAAGCCCTATCTGATCGTGGCCTCCGCCGCATCTGTGTGGCGCGACCTTGATGAATGGGGGAGCCGACCCGCCCGCGTGATAGCCGTTAACCGAATGATGGGGCGCTATCCAGGCAAGATTTGGATGGGGGCTACGCTGCACCACGAATTGGCGGCCGAGTTCCGATTGGAACGCCCCGGCGCATGGCCGCTGGTAGCGCCAGAGGGAGCAGAGGGCGTAACGCGCACCTTCCCCAAGCTTGACCAGTGGAACGGCACCAGCGCGCTTTACGCAGTTCGCATCGCCTTGTCGCGTGGCGCTGATCGCATCGTTCTTGCTGGGGCGCCGATTGATGAAGGGGCGCACTGCTACGAAAGCAAGTCTCTTTCACCCTGGCTCAATCAATACCGGCTTGGCTGGACAAAGATGCTCCCACAGCTTCGCGGGCGCGTCCGGTCCTTGTCCGGATGGACACAGAGTTTGCTCGGCAGTCCCTTCGATGGCGACTGGCTGAACGGCTGATCCCTCCCCCTGAAACCTCTTCACCCGTTCGGATGGTCCGGCGGGAAGCCCTGCCGCTGTCTTTGCGGCGCCTATCTGTGGAGTAAAACATGGCCGTAATTACGTCGTCGGGCTATACGCTCAGCATCGGCACGACCGCCACCAACCCCAGCGGTGACAGCTACACGCTGATCGGCGAAATCGAGAACATGCCGGCGTTTGGCAAGCAGTTCCAGGAAATCACGTTCAACAACGTCTCCAACCGCGAGACGCAGAAGTTCAAGGGGAACTACAACCTTGGAACGGTCACGGTTGACCTTGCCATGGATGTCGCGGACGGCGGCCAGACGGCGCTTATTGCGGCCTTGGACGCTGATGATCTCTACAACTTCCGCTTGGAATACAACGACAGCGCCGGCAGTCATGGCTCTTACCGTATCTTCAAAGCCCGCGTGAACGGCTACACCGAGAACCCCGGCAACGCCGGCACGGTGGTCAAGGCGCAGGCCATGCTGTCGATCCAGAACACGCTGACCCGCACTGCGGCGGCGTAATCGTCCTCTCGGCCGAGAGAGGGCGGGCGCTGCTGTCGGGGCGGCGCCCGCCCACCTTCCCGATACCCCGGCACTCCGATCCGACTAAGAGGATACCATGACCGACATCACCGATTTTGATCTTGCCGATCTGGCTTATGGCGAAACGCTGGAGTACGCCATCAAGCACCCCGTCACTGGCGTTGCGACCACATGGGTTTGGACCATTGCCGGCCCGTCGCATCCAATCACGATTGCTCTGAATGAGAAGATCGAAAAGCGCGACCGAGAGGAAGAGTCAAAATTCACGCAGGCGCGCATCGCGGCGGCAAAGGCCAACAAGCCAGAGCCTGAGCGCCCCCTGCTTTCGGCGCATGACCGCGCCAAGAGAAATGCTACTGACTTGGCAGGGCGTGTCATTAACTTCACGCCTGTGAAGTTGGGCGGTAAGCTAATTGAGTACAGCCCCGACAGTGTTGTTGAGCTTCTTTCAGACCTTTCCAAGGATTGGCTGTTCTCGCAGGTTTTCGGGGCGGCTTACAATAAGCTGGGTTTTATTCCGAACTCCGCAGAGACCTGATCCAGTTTGCGGAGTGGCAATTTCGTCTTTGCCGAAAGGGAGAGGACGATAAAGGGAAGCCCACCCCGAGCGAGCGCGAAACGCTTGAAAGGCGCATGCACAAAGCCGGGCCGGATGAGATGCGGAAGATTGCATTCCGCCTTAGCGGCCCTGTCGCGCTTCCTTGGGATTTGCGCCACTTGTGGGAGTGGTTCAGCGAGTTGTCGGACGCCAGAGGCGGCGGCATGGGGCCGTCGCCGATTACCTATCAAGACATCCTGGCTTGGTCGCGTCTCACGGGGCGCAGACCATCTCCATGGGAAGTCTCTGTCATCCGTGAATTGGATAGCCTATGGCTGTCAATCATGCCGAACCCAAAATCGACATCAAATCCGCTAATTACGGAAAGTGGTGAGATAGACACCAAAGCGATCAAACAAAGCGTGGATCGTTTCTTTGACATGATGGGGATTGAAGAAGTCCCAAACAACAAGAACTAGCCGCCCGGTTCGCCGTGGCGGCTTTTTCTATGGAGACGCACATGGCTACCGAACGTCGCGAGATCGTCACAGTTCTGACTGTTGACGCATCTCAACTCCGGCAACAGGCCGATGCGGCGGCGGCGGTTATCGACAGCCTTGGTCAGAAAATCGTCCGCCTTGCCGATGGCACCGAAGTCGTTCAAACGACGCTGGACAACGGGGCAAAGGCGACGCGCGGGCAGAAAGCGGCTTTGGAAAGCTTGCTTACTGCCATGGACCCTCTCTATGCGGCGCAAAAGAAGATCGCCGACACTCAAGAGGTGATCCGCAAGGCGATGCAGGCGGCGACTGCAGAACTGACCAGCAATGCGGATGCAAGTGAAAAAGCTAAGTCTGCTGCTGCCATTCTGACGGCAAAATCCAAAGAACTGTCCGACATTCAGCTTCAACTGACAACCGGTCTAATTTCCGGTGAAGACGCTATCAAGCGCGTCAGTTCCGCCATGACCTCATCTGCGACTGCAACCAAACTGTCGTACGAGAGCCAGCAAATCCTCCGTTCCGGCATCATCAACACGTTCCAGTCTATCTCTGCCGGCCTGCCGGTTGGGCAGGTTCTGCTGACGCAGACGACGCAGACGGCGCCGGCTTTTGTCGAGATGGCGAAGGGGGCCGGGCTATCCACGACCGCCTTGGTTGCGTTCGCTGCCCCTGCGGCTTTGGCGGCCGGGGCCATCGGCGCTATCGCCCTGAAGCTGATCCAGACGCAGACCGAAATGCGCGCGTTCAACGTCGCGCTGAAGGCTGGCGGGGACCAAGCCAAGGTCACGGCGGACCAACTTGAGGCGATGGTTAAAACCATGCAGCAAAAGGGCGTGTCGCGCTCCGATGCTGTGACCATCCTTTCTGGCGTGTCCAGCATTCAGCAACCGCTTGATGCCTCTCAGATCAAGCAGATTGCCGATCTGGCGCCGGACATGGCGGTAAAGTTTGGCGACGCGGGGCAGGCGTTTCAAAAGGCTGTCGGCTATCTCACCGCCGGTCTTCCTGGGATCAAGGCGGCCTATGAAGAAACTCAATCGCTGTCTTTGGCGCAGTATGAAGCCGCCAGAGCTGCCTTTGAGCACGGGAACCGCGGACAGGCGCTTCAGATCGTTCTTGATGGCCTGAAGGCGAAGTTTGCGGGTTTGCATCAAGATAGCCTTGGGCCGGCTCAGAAGGCAATGGAGGGCCTAAAGACCTCCTACGACGAACTGGCGACCGCAGCGGCGACCCATCCGATCACCATCAAGGTGGCGGTGGAGATGTCCGAAGGGCTTCAGTGGGTCGCGCGGTTTATCAAAGACCCGCTGAACACTGAGTTCCCGACGTTTGGACTAAAGGGCGCTCTTGGCGGCGAGATTGCGCCATTGAACAGCAATCCTCGCGGGCCGTCTGAGGGAGCTTTGACTGGAAACTATCGCCCGTCGTCGTCCTACCCATCAGCCCCCGCCGGCACCCCTGTCCCCGGCGTAAAGCCGTCCACCGTTGACGGCATGACCCCCAAGGAATTGGGAGAGCTTTCCGACTTGCGGCACGCCAACGACCTGTTGGCGGAAGCGATGAAGAAGGTTGGGGCGGCGCGTCAGGTTGCCGTCGCTGGAGCGCAAGCATACATAGCGGCGATCAACGGCGGGAAGTCACCACAAGCGGCGCAGAATGCCCAGCTTGAAGCCGAGCGCATGGCGCGCGTCCAGCTTTCGGCGTCCATTGCTGACCAGACGGCGCAGATCACCATTCAGGCTCGCGAAAGCCTGAACATGGCCGATGCCTACATGCAGTCGGCTGCGGCCGGTGAGCGTGCGTCTGCGATGCGTCAGGCGCAGTTGGACAGCCTGCAATCCGGCATTGATGTTGAGGCGCGCTATCGGCAAATCCTGAACGAGCGGGCGGCCACGCAAGCTGCCACGTCGGCACAGGCGCTCCAGACCTATCAGCAGGAGGTTGCTGGTCGGGAGGCGGTTGCCAACGCCACGATGGAAGGCGTTGACGCGGCTTACAAGGCGGAGATGGCGGAGAAGGTGCGGGTTGGCACCTTGGCCGAAACCATCGCGCTCGAAAACGCCTCCGGTGAGGCGGCTGAGAAGCTGCGGAAGATCATCGAGGCGAAGACCGCCGCCATCCTGGACGACGAGCGGGCGCAGCGTAAGCAGCAGGTGGCGCAGGCCATTCAACAGCAGAAGGACCAGTTGGAGCTTGGTCAGGCACAGTTGCGTCTCATGGGGGCGTCGGCTGAACAGCGGGCGGTGGAGATTGCCCGGCTGCAAGCGCTGGTCTACCTGCGGAACCAGCACATTGACGCCCTGTCGGCTGAAGGGCAGGCGTATATCGCGAATGCCGAGAACATCGCTCGGCAGTCGCTCGAAACAGAGCGGTTGCAGGCGGCCTATCAGGAGCTGGAGCGGTTCGGCGATCAGGCGTTTTCGTCCATCGTTGATGCCGCTGTGAAGGGAGGTGACGCTACCAGCGCTTGGAAGAACGCCGTCAAGGGATTGGCGACAGAGTTCGAGACCCTAGCGGCCAAGATGTTGTTGCTGAACCCCATCAAGAACGCGGTATTCGGCTCCAACCTCCCGACGATCTTTGACTTCGGCTCTATGGGCGGCGGCTCTGCTGCCAACCAGAACGGCGGCATGGGCGGCTTGGGCGGACAAGCGCTGTCTCTAGGCAGCAAGTTCCTGCCGACTGGCGGCATCACCGCAGCTATCGACAGTTGGGGATACTCTGCCCTTGGGCTGGGAACTCCACTGTACGGCTCCGCTGGCCTGACCTCTGCCACTGGTGGGCTTGCCAGTAGCGCCGGGGTGGCGGCAGTTCCGGGCGGCGTGACCAACGTGGCGGCAACGCCATCGGTCACGGGCGTGTCTGCTGGCACGGGTCTATCCGCCTATCTCGGAGCGGCCGGCATCGGCTTTGGCGTCGGCTCCATGCTGCCATCGCTGCTGAACATCCACAGCAAGTTGGCTGGTGGCGCGGTTGGCGGTCTCGGTGGCGCTGGTGCGGGCGCACTGGCTGGCACCTTCCTCTTCCCCGGCGTCGGGACGTTGCTAGGTGCGATCCTTGGCGGCGGCTCCGGCTTCTTGGGCGGCCTTCTCGGCACTCAGAAGCCAAGCGTCGGAAAGACTGCATCCTCTGACGTGACGATTTCCAGCAATGGAAAGAGCGCTACCTACGGTAACATTCTGACTGACAATGAAGGAGACCCGGAGGCCGGGCGCGCTCTCGGACAGTACATTTCGTCTATCTTCACAACTGCGGCGGCCGGCGGCGGAAAGCTGACCAAAGACTTCGGATTTGGTCAAACCGCCAAAGACGGCTACTACATCGCCGGCTCTGTCGATTACAAGAAGTTCGGCGACGACTTCGGCGCGCTGATGCGTTACGCGCTCATCGACCAAGGCGGGTTGAAGGACGGTGGCAAGAACACGCTGGCGGCCATCACCAACAGCAAGAACAAAGACGCTGAAGAGTTTGGCAAGGACGTGGCGTTGGGCGCTGGTATTGACGCCGGCAACACAGCGCTCAAAGAAATGGTCAAGACGTTGGCGGGCGTCACGGACGCGGCGAAAAAGGCCACGACTGAGTCCTTTAAGCCGATGTTTGAGGAACTGGAACGCGCCAAGAAGCTGGGCATCGACGGTGCCTATAAGGACTTGGCTACCGACCAGCTTAAGGCGTATCTGGACCAGCTCCGCAACCCGCCGGACTTCACCCAAGTCCAGACGGACATGGCGACGCTGACCGGTCAGTTCCAGGCCGCTCGGGATGCGTACGCCCAACTCAACCCGGCAATGGTCACCTATGTGGACCAGATCGAAAAGGAGACGCGGGCGCGGGTGGCCGCGAACCTCAACAAGTCGTTGGATCAGCAGATCAACGAGGCGAATGGCAGGGGCTACGTCAACCAGATCAACGGCCTGATGGACAACCTGTCCGCCAACGCCCGGTCTCTGGCGGCAGTGGGAGAGCCGGCGGCGAAGGCCAACGACCTGTACAACGCCAGCCTAACGAGCCTGCTGAAGACCCTGACCACAGACCAGCTTGGCGACGTTGCCCGCACCTTCGGCGGCGACATCGCCACGTTGGCGAACAGCATCACGACGGCGGCGACTGCCACACAGCAGGCGACGCGGTTTGAGGAACTGTTTAGCCAGATCAGGCAGCAGAACATTCAGGAAGACATCAGCAACCTGAATGAACAGATCAACGTGGCGAAGTCGGCGCAAAGTCAGTGGCAAAACCTGCTGACGAGCGTTGGCAACTTCCGCGCATCTCTGCTGACCGGAGACCTGTCTCCGCTTTCCGCTAAGGACAAGGCAAGCGAAAGCTTGTCTCAGTTCTTCGCGGCGGTGGACAAGGCCAAGGGGGGCGATGTTGACGCGGCCGGTCAGGTGCAATCCCTGGCTCAGGCGGCGTTGCAGGCCAACAAAGCCTACTACGCGAGTAGCGAGGACTACGCCCGCATCGTCGGCCAAGTCCAAGATGGCCTTGGCGGCGTGGAAAGCGTGGCGACTAGGCAGGTCAGCCTACAGGCGTCGCAACTCTCGACGCTGCAACAGTCGCTCTCGGTCCAACAGTCCATGTTGGACAAGTTGCAAAACCAGACCAGCCAGACGGACATCAGCGCCGTTCTGTCTGGCCTGAATGCGGGGAACTTGGGCGATCTGGTGAGGTGGGGGCAGCGGCAGGGCAGCGATGTCCTTATGCAGGTCCTACAGACTGCCGACGCCAAGCTTGGGCAGGCTGGCAATAATTACCGCTACCGTGCTGGCGACGACATCATGTCTATCGCCAACCACATGGGGACGGATGACTACCTGTCGGTCGGCAAGTCCATCGGCTTCACCGGCGGCATCGACCAACTCAACCCGTGGATCGTGGCCTACAACAAGCAGTCGGCTTTCGAGACGGCTGTGAAGGCATGGGGCGCAAGCCACGGCTACGAGAACGGCGGCGTCGTCGGCAACGGCATCTATGGCGTGGACAGCGTCATAGCCCGCATGGCCGGGGGTGGAGCGGTCCAACTGGCTGGCGGCGAGTACGTCATGCCTGCGAACCAGACGGCGGCTTACCGGCCGGCTCTGGACGCCATGCGGGCCGGAACCTGGGGCGCGGCGAACGACCGCTACTCTGGCAACGTCCTGCCGTTCCGCGGCGGTCAGTCCGGCGGCTCGTCCAACTCCGATCAGGGCTGGAAAGCGGTCGTGTCCGAACTCCAGGCCATGAACCGAGACCAGACCGACTTGGGCAAGGCGATGGTAACCGAACTGGCGCAGGCCCGCCGGACCAACGCCGCTCTCTTGGAAGAAAACCGCCGCCTGCGTCAGCAGCTTTCGGACACCGAAGGAAAGCGGCAGCCGCGCGCTGCCTACAAATAAGGAGCATCCATGGCTATCCAGTTCGACGTAGCCACGCGCAACGCGATGGCTGACGCCATCACCTCTCAGGTGGGCAGCAATGCCCTCCTGAAAATCTACGACGGCACGCCCCCCGGAAGCGTGGGGGCGTCTCTTTCTGGCAACAACCTGTTGGTCAGCCTGCCGTGCTCCGCCACGTTCGCCCCAGCGGCGTCCGGCGGGGCGCTCACGCTGAACGCCATCACCACGACCAATGCCTCCGCCACCGGCACGGCATCGTTCTTCCGGATCACCACGTCCGGCGGGACGGCCAAGGTGCAGGGCACGGTCGGCACCACGGCGAATGACTTGAACCTGACCAGCACAAGCATCGTCTCCGGCGCTCCGGTGGCGATCAACTCCGCTGTTTTGACCATGCCGGGGGCGTAACATGGCTGTATCCGGAGACATCGCCGCGGCACTCGGAGGGGTTACCGGCGCGCTCTCCGGCGCGGTCGGTGCCGGCGGCACCATATCGTCTACGGTCGGGGCTGTCACATCGTCAGCCAGCGGCGCGTCGGGCGTTGGTGGCTCCATCGCGCGCACGGTGTCGGCTGTCACGTCGTCTGCCATCGGCACGGTGGGGCAGTCGTTCCTCTTCGTCCCTAACATCATCAACCAATACCTCGTGGAAGCGACGTATTGGAACGATGACGACGGGTCAGAGGTGACGGAGTACCTTGCCAATCATGACGTGACATTCGACCCGTCCGACACGGCGCCGTCGCAAGAGTACGAAGGACGGGTGACCGCCGCGCTGCAGATCAGGCGTGAGATGTACTCGGATGGGGCCATCGGCGGGGCGTCCCTGCCGTCCTATGGCTCCATTGAAATCGTGGTTGACGACCTGTTGCGAGACAGCGGCCGGCTCGCAGCGTGGCGGGCAGGGCGGTGGGACGGGCGGTCTCTCCGTGTGCTCATGGGGCCGGAGGGGGCCGCGTATTCGGATCACGTCGTCTTGCTGAACGGTACGGCTACCGGCGCCCCATCCGGCGGCATCGGCGGGCTGTCTCTGCCGATTGCTGATCTGCAGGCGTTGCTCGATAAGCCGGTGCAGACCGTCACCTATCCAGGCACGGGCGGATTTGATGGAGGGGCGGACCTGAAAGACAAGGTGCGCCCCGACGTGCTCGGCACCGTCCGTGCGGCGGTCCCGGTCCCGGTCGATACGGCCAACGGCTGGTATGATCTGTCGTATTCCGGCCTGTCGGTCGTCTATGATGTCTATGATGGCGGCGTCCGCATTCCGCCGACCGCCAGCAATCCGCCAGAGCCGGGGAAGGTCTACACAGACCTTGCCGCCGGCCGGATTAGGGTGGCGACGGCGCCAGTCTATGGCCTTGCCGTGGATTGTGTCGGCGCGGCTGCGTCGGGCTCCAGCGTGGCGGCGACGATCTGCGAATGGATCATAACGGATCGGCTGGGCATCGACATCTCGCGCCTAGATGCATCGGCCTTCGCTGCGTTCGGGGCGGCGGCATCGTCTGCGGTTGGCATGTACCTGACCGAAACGACGACGGCCCTCCAGGTGCTTGACTATCTGGTGCCATCGGTCGGCGGCTACTACTCATCCACCCGCCGCGGCTTGCTGACGGTGGGGCGCCTGCGTGAGCCGGCCGCCACGAGCGCGACTGACCCGACGATTGCCCTGGTGATTGATGACCAAGACATCGAGCCGGGCAGCCTGAAGGTGGAGCCGGTGCCGTCCCCGCCTTACCGGTGGGAAATCGGCTACGCCCGCAACTGGACGGGACAGGTCAACGCTTCACAACTCGATCAGCAGTTCATCAGCACTGACCGCCGATCCTTCATGCTGTCCGAATACCGGGTGGAAGCATCTGTCCAAGCCACGACACAGGCCCGCAACTTGCTGTCCAAGCCGTTGCGATCTGACACAGCCATCGACCAACGCGCCGACGCTGCGGCGGAAGCTCTGCGGCGTCGCGACCTGTTCGGCGTGCCGCGCGTCAAAGTCACGCTTCAAATGCAGACGCAGCCATTCGCATTGGAACTCAATGACGAAGTGTGGCTAGACAGCGAGATCAATGGTATAAATAG
This sequence comes from Azospirillum sp. TSO5, assembly GCF_003116065.1. Classification (NCBI taxonomy): domain Bacteria; kingdom Pseudomonadati; phylum Pseudomonadota; class Alphaproteobacteria; order Rhodospirillales; family Azospirillaceae; genus Azospirillum; species Azospirillum sp. TSO5. Next base: position 48,448 of record NZ_LGQY01000020.1, read on the forward strand.
GTCGCTCGTCATCATCGGCCTAGATGAAAGCGCGCGGACGAGTTCAGTTTCTCTTACGCTGTGGGGGTGATCGTGGCGGCAAATACCGGATATACGCTGTACGGCAACCTCATTGATACCGCAACCGTATCCGCATCGTCTCAGCTAATACCAGTCTACAACTTGAAGAACATGCAGCCCGGAAAGGTCTGGCGCGCGTCGGGATGCGTTGAGGAAACCGTTACGGTGGACCTTGGCTCAAAGCAGTTCGTCGATGCGTTCGCCGTGGTGAACCAGAACATGAATGGTCGCGGAACGATCCGCGTCCAGTTCGCTACGGATGCCGGCTTTACCGACGTGCTGTTTGATGAGACGAAGCGGGCCATCATGCCGGAAGCCGGGCTTGGGTATGACCCGTTCGGGTGGTCGCTTGGCGGATATCCACGCATGGACGACCCGCAGCGCAACCAAGCGATCCGGACATTCCTGGCGCCGAAGAAGCTCAAAGGCAGATACACGCGGTTCACCTTCAAAAACCCAACCCTTGCCGCCGGATACATCCAAGCCGGGCGCCTGTTTGTCGGTCGCCAGTACATCGACGAATACGGCTTCGAGGCCGGCTGGTCCTACACATGGAATGACCCGTCGCAGATTTCTGACACTGAACGGTCGATCTTCACTGTTTCGCGACCGCGGTTCCGCCTGATGAACGGAAAGTTCCCGGCCATGTCGCCAGAAGCTGCTTTCGGCGCAATGGACCGGATGAAGAAGCAGCTTGGCAAGAGCAAGGATTTGATCGTCTCGGCTTTTCCTGAGGATCAGTGGAGCGCCCAGCGCGCCTACGCGACCAGCATCTACGGCGTCCTATCAGAGACGGCGGCAACCGGAAACCCATTCTTCGAGCGCTTTGACACCACGTTGTCCGCTCGCGAACTCGTGCCGTAAGGAGCAATCATGACGACTTTGCAAGAAAAGCTTGATGCTCTTATCGAGCGCGAGAACGAAGAATATGTCGACCAGATGGAAGACTTCTTCCAGCAGCTTGTGACCGACTACGATGCCGTTAGTGATCGCTTCATTGCGACCAGCACCAGCACGGTAACGGTCGGGGCGGGAACGAAGACCTTCACGCTAAGCGCCAACGGCAAGAGCTTCGCTGTCGGCTCCTACGTCATGGCCTACAAGACCAGTGACCCGACCGTCTACATGATTGGTCAGGTGACGGCATTCAGCGACCCGACGCTTACCATTTCCGTTGGGGATGCCGACTATGGCGGCTCTGGAAGTGCATCGGCTTGGACCATTGCCCTGTCCGCAGCCCCGATCAATGGCGATGCGCGGTATCTCCAGATCGCCAACAGGCCGGCGCCGAACCTAGCTCAAAACAGCAGTTGGCTCGTGATGACCGGCTTCGACCCCGTGACGATGCCGGACGTCGCGGGAACCGGAACCATGGGGACGATCAGCGTCAGCAGCTACACCACGGGCAGCAACGAGGTGACGGTCAGCGCCAGCGATACGCAGGGTCTGGTGGACGGCATGCTGGTGCGCTTCGCCGCGCCTGCCGATGCGGCCATGCGCTACTGCACGCAATCCGATGGGACGACGGTCAACACCTTCAGCTTGCGCGCCTATGAGGTGACCCCCACCAGCTTCAAGATCAGGTTGCCCCTGGGGCGATCCCCCGCGTCGTCGGCAGCGTGCACTGCAACGATGGTGACGCCGGGTGATACGGTCGGCGTCTCCGGCGACGGGCCGGATGGATGGGCCAAAAGCACCACCATCAAGATGTGGCGGGATGTGCATGCCGCCAACCGGCGGGCGGGGTCGAAGTACCAGATTGGCCTGCGCAAGGGCAGCGCATCAGCGGAAATTTTCGCGTGCGCATCCCCGGCGCAGTCCCTGGACCTATACCGGGGGCGGCAGGTGGCCTTTGGGATGGCCGTCAAGCAGGCTTTGCGCGGTGGTACAGGCACGTGGCGGCTCGCAATCAGCGACGGCGCCACCATCACCTATAGCGACCCGGCTCCGGCGACATCGGATTACCAGTGGCTGAGCGTGAGCGCCACGATCCCGGCTGACGCTGCTTCGGTCACGGCATGGCTGGAGACCATCGGCGCAAGCGGTGATGTGTATTACGTCGCCAAGCCGATGATTGCATACGGCCCGGCAATGGACGAGGGCGCCTATTATCCCAGCGCAGGCCGCATCTTCTTCGATCGGAAATTCACGCCGCTCAGCTTCAATACCGTCGACTACACGACGCCAAGCGCTGCCGATGGCTTGGGCCTCTACTCCACGCGGGTTGACATCTACCAAGACACCAACGGCGCGCTCTGCCCGGAGGTCCGGTGGTTGGACGCGCAATTTGAGGGCATTGGGCAGGCCGGCGCCTGCGGGACACCGCTGGCCATCCGGTCCAATGAGTTGACCGGGATCAAATTTGGCGCGGCGCCGATCTATTGCGCCATTGAGGGCGTCATGTGCGCGGCGTCCGGTAGCGTCCAACTCGATCCGTCGGGCGCCTGCTGGGTCTACAGCGGGCTGCCGAACATTTCGTGGAAATACGTGAGCATCGACATCAACGGCGCAGGTGTGTAATGGCCGCGACAGCAGCAATCAACATCGGGGGCCGCTCCATCTCCACCACGGAGGGCGGCGCGAAGGTAGGGACCACGGGTCCTGTCGAGACGGACAGCGTCGTCAGCGTTGGCGGCAAGGGTGGCGCCTATGCCAACCCGCTGACGCTCACTCCAGCCGCCAGCGGATCGGCCGCAACCGTGGTCGCCACCGGCAAGCTGGCGCTCGGGTCCGATGGCGTCGGGGGGCTGGAGGTGCAGAGCGCCGGCCTTCTCGGCAGCTTCCCCCGGATCATCCCAGCGCTAGGGGTCAATGCCGGCCTCGGCCTCTCCAGTCTGGGCGGGTTCTCGGTTCATCTCCAGGCCGGCGGCATCGATCAGATGCGCGTCAATTACGTGGCCGGCGCCGATCGGTATTGGACGGTGGCCGGCAGTGCCGGCGGCAGCCCGATCTTGGGCGTGTCTGGCGGCAACGCAGCCATCGCCGCCACATGGATGCCGGCGGCCGACAACGCGTATTCGCTCGGCACTGCCACGTTCCGCTACGACACGGTGTACTCCGCCACGGGCGCCATCAACACCTGCGACATGAGGGAAAAGACCGATATCGTCGATTGCCCGCTCGGCCTGGACTTCGTGCTTGCGCTGCGCCCGAAGGAATACCGGTGGATCGTCGGCGGGCAGGACGTGGAGCGCGTCGAAGACGGGCACATGGAAGCGGTGATACCTGCCGTGGTCGCGGAGGACGGCACCGTTCTCGCGCCCGAGCGCATCGTACGGGAGCCGCAGTACCGCTACGTCGTCACGCCACGCGAAGGGCGCCGCAAGCATCTCGGCTTGCTGGCGCAGGATGTACGCGCCGCGCTGCCGCCCGGCACAGATTACGCCATGTGGACGCAGGACGACCCGTCCAACCCCGATAGTCGGCAGGGCTTGCGACCTGACCAGCTAATAGCCCCGCTGATCCGGGCGGTGCAAGAGCTGACGGTCCGCGTTCAGGAACTTGAGGCAAAAGCCGCCTAACCGCGACAACACTCCAACCCTACAGGCCGCCAGAGAGCGGCCTTTTTCATGGAGGGCCTGAACTTTGGTGACCATCACTCCCGGCGCAATCGCGAATGCGTGCGCCATCATTAAGCAATTCGAGGGGTGCGAGAAGCGGATGCCCGACGGTAGGCTGCGTGCCTATCCCGATCCGGCAACCGGCGGCGCTCCCTGGACCATCGGCTTTGGCTCCACCGGCAAGGACATCTCACCCGGCACGATCTGGACACAGGCTGAGGCCGATGCCCGTCTGGCGCAGGAAGTGGCGGAGAAGGCCGCCGCGGTTGTGAAGGCAGTCACTGTGCCGGCGACAGATGCCCAGATCGGGGCGGCCATCTCGCTAGCCTACAACATCGGCGCCACCAACTTCGCCAACTCCACCTTGGTCCGACTGTGGAACTCCGGCGCCAGCAAGGAGAGCGTGGCGGATCAGTTCCTTGTCTGGCGAAAGGCGGCAGGGAAGGTGATGCCCGGACTGGAGCGGAGACGGGCCGCTGAGCGAGCGCTTTTTCTCTCTGCCTGACCCAAGCCCGGAATTCCGAGTTTGACCGCCGCCCGGCCAGTCCGTGGCGGCATTTTCATTAACCGGAATTCCGGTTATCAAGCGATATCAAAGCCCTAGGAGACCGACAATGGACGCCACATTCATGGAATGGCTCGGCTATGCCACCCTTTACGCCATCGTCGTCAAGGCGGTGCTGGCGTCCACTCCCACCCCTCCGCCTGAAACGGCAATCGGCAAGGTGTACCGCGCCCTGGAGTGGAGCGTTTTGGTCATCGGAAGGGTCAAGGAGAACGCCGGCCGATGAGCCTCCTTGCCTCCTTACTCGGCTCCCGCTTTGGCTTGGCTGGAGTGGTGGCCGTCATCATGGGCTTGGTCGTCGGTGGCCTGTGGCTGGATCGCTCGTCCCTGAAAGCCGACGTGGCCCAGCGTGACGCCACCATTGCCGCCAGAGACGCGACGATCGCCGAGCAGAACGCCGCGGTGGATCGCATGCGCGCCGATGCACTGGCCGCGTCACAGGCCGCCAGCGACCGCGCCAAGGCCGTCCTGAAGCCACGTCCCAAGCCTTCCACAGCGACCGTGCAGGAGCTCAACCAATGGCTCGTGTCCAAGTAGCCCTTGCCGCCGCTCTCCTGGTCGCGGGATGCGCCACGGAGACGCCTGTGGTCAAGGTGCCCGTCATTGAGAGAGCCGTGCCTCCGGCCGAGCTGGTGGCGCCCATACCAACGCCGGGCGCTATCTTCTCCGCCCCGGCGTCATCCTCCGTGGCGTGCCTCGACCCGGCCGGGCGTGATGCCCTGGTATCGTACGTCGACATGCTGCGCCAGCGGGTGTCTGCCTGGGAGGCGTGGGCCGCCCCGTGAAAGGACGGCCCCGCCTGTCGCTGTCGGTAAAGTGGCGCGCGACGCTCCCCTCTATGTGAACCAGACCGGCGTTCCTTCCGATCTCCCCCGGTACTCCAGAGGAATGGCTTGTCCAGAGGACAGAGGCGCTTGGTCCAATGTGCTTGCGGCGCCCACCGTCAACAGGCGATGCCCGGTCTCAGTTGACCAAGGGCCGAAGCCCCTAAGCGCCGCAACTCTGAGCCCATCGCTGGGCAAACTGTGTGCCGGTCTTTCCCGGCTGTCAGGCCCGGCTTTCGTCTGGGTAAGCCCTGGCTACTCACCGGTGTCGTCTGCCTCTGCGCCGCTTCACGCCAGAGCCTCACGGCTAAGGTCCACAAACGCAGTCCGCTTGGCTGTCTCTAGGACACACACCACCCGCCAAGCGATGATGTGGAACGTGTTGCGGGCCGGACTGGTTACCGGCTGTGTCGGATTAAATCCGAAGGCTTCGGTTCTTTCGCATGTCTGGCCTTCCCTCTCCCTCGCACAAAGGGCGAACCACCAGACCCGAAGGCGTGTACTAATCCACGCCGCCGCAACGCCCCCATTATAGCGCGACCGCCTGATCCGCTCAACCGCCAAGACGCATGGCCGCGCAATTTTCGGCATGTTCACGCAGGATGGGCGCCGAGTCGCGAACCCAAAAACCAGAACGAACGTTGAACTTTACGCGGCATTTTGCTAAAATGGAAACGCCGCGCAGGGAGGTGGAATTCCCGGCGCGGCGCGTATCTGGTTGGTGGGTAGGGGCCGTTCCAACCAGTGTTCCGAGTTTGGACATTAGCATTTCTAATGCGACCCGTCTATTCCGGATGTTGGGCTCCTCACCGTTTTCGGTTCGGTCAACAACTGGAATGGCCGTCGGGGCACTTCACTCTAGGATCGAGGCTTCCGACCCGGTTGCTTGCGGCATAGCGGGGCAACCAAAGCAGGGGTCTTTATACGGCGCGATAGTACCCGCCATGGGGGATATTCATGGAGCCGGTCCGGTTGGTCGCGGCGGTGTCTCTCAGGGGCATCGGCATAGACAATCCCTGGTATAGACGGCCTGAGAACTATGTGGCCCATCCCGCTTGGCGATATACCCTGGAACTGGTCTGGGGTGCGCCGGTCTTAGCGGAAGCAGTCGTGTGCCTAGAAACAGGAATGCTCTACCAGTGTGGCATTCCGCCGGTTCATCTTCAGCCTGCGCTTTGGGCTGCGCCGGCCGCACACCTCGCACCGCTCGCCATCGTGGATGTGGTTCCCATCACAACGGCACCATGCCGAACGGGACCGCGGCGTCATCACCTTGTCCCGGTTGCTCGGCTGCCAGTCCAGTTCGATGCTCATGATTGCTTCTCCAGTCCGTCAGGTAGCGCCGGGCTATCGCATCACCCGAATGTCAGCGGCTCACCAGCGGCGGCGGCAGCGCGGCACCCGGCAATAAAGCGCTTCGTCACTTCGACGTACCCGCCGGCTCTGGCAATGTGCCCGTTCTCTTCTGACGGAGAGACGCGCTCGATGTCAGACAGCAACGCTTCAAGCTCATCCGCCACCTTGAGGCACATGTCAGGCGCGATCTCCCCGTCGCAATCCGAGTGTGTGAAGAACTCGTAGAGGCCGGGGTGGGTATCGGCTTCATATCCGCGCCCCCAATACCACATGCCATCCTCCCGCAACGGGTCAACCACTAGCCCGAACTCGCCTTGCGGGATCGGCCGGTTGTCCATGCCATAGGCATAGTGCGGCGGGAAGCTTCCGCCCATGGCCCGCGCCACCGTCTGTCGGAAGCGGTTGAAAGCGCTGTAGGCTCCATGGAAGGCGTCGTGTGAGCAATCAAGCCCCATGGTCAGTCCTCCACGCTTCGGATGATGGACAGCAGATGGCGCGCGCTGTCGATCACATGCGTGCGGCTGTCGCGTCCTGCGGCGTTCCACCAAACGGCAAAGGCGTCTCGGCCTTGCGCATAGGCGGCTTTGGCGGCCTGGATGATGGCGTCGTCTTCCTTGCTCATGCTGGCTCTCCGGTGTCGGTGGCAGAGGGCAGACGCGCTGCCTCTGCGGGGTGGGTGGCGGACACATACGCAGCCTCAAGGTTCAGCAGGAACTCGGTCGAGACGCCAAGCGCCTTCGCCATCGGCCCCGCCATCTTCCCCATCCGAAGGCGCGGGTCGGTCACGTTCAGCAGGAGGTTGACCGATAGGAGGCTCTGCGCTCTGGCTTCGAATGACTGGATCGGGAACATGCGGATCACGAAGTCAGTCACGGACCAGCCGCGTGCGGCCAGCTCGTCACGGATGAAATGACCGACAGGGAAGGCGGTCGGTATCTGCGCCTCACTCATGTCCCGTCTCCTTCTCGCGGCGGACGCCTGCACCGCCTGACTTGAGGCGCTTTACGAGCTGGTCACGCAGCCGCGGCGACATCAGGTCGTAGGCGATGCAGAACGCCCGGATGCCCAGCGGCACGGCGCGGCTGTTCTTGTCGTCCGGTGGCAGGGTCCAACGCCAGACCGTGCCCTTTTCGGTGCCCAGCCAAGCGGCGAACTCTACCTGTGTCAGTTGGTGCCTTTCGAGGAAGGCGGCGAATTGCATGTGATCCATACCTCCCAATTTAGCGGCAGCGGCGCGGTCTGCCAATGCGATACCGGATCGCTGCCAATGGCGCACTTGATAGTACGACAATGGCACATCAAAGCCCTTGACGCAAGCGGTTTGCCAATGGCACACTATGAAAATCGCGAAGCAACGGAGGCCGATATGGCTCATGAATGTGACTACGCCCGTTCCGGAATGCGTGCGGTGATCCTCCCTGGCGCTGCGGCGGAGCTTCGCCGTCGCAAGTGGGATCGCTGCGACAATCCAAACCGGGACGGGCAGGCTGGAGTGGTTGACTTTGACTACGGCGCCAATACCGCTGACGAGCATGTGGCTGTGTCGTTCGAGGACGGCGGCGGCTCCATCGGGTTTCCGCCCGAATATGTCCGCATCGGCTGACGGAGGCTCACATGGAATGCCCTGAATGCGGCTGTGAGATGGACCATCACGACAGCTACGGCCTGTTCGCCGCACACCAGAGCGGCGCCAAGCATGGCGATATCTTCAAGTGCCCGGACTGCTGCGAGCGTGGCGACGACTGCACTTGGCACAACACGGTGTCGCGGCCGGACGATCTGCGCCCCGGCTATCCCTGCTGACTGCGCCTAGGCGACACACAGGAGAGACGGCGCCATGCCGAAATTCAAAGCAACCATCGAAATGACTGTAATGATTGAGGCTGACAGCAAGGCCATCGCCATGTCTGCGGCACGTGAAGCCGCCCGCGATGGGAGCGATTTTACGGGGGCGGTCATACATCGCGGGAAGCATGTTTTTGCCTCGTGCGACTTCGTTGGGCGCGGGAAGGTCACTTCCCTGGAAGATGCTAGCGCGCCGAAGCGCTGACTGCGCCGCCTAGCCTCTCCTCACCCACCCCTACAACGGAGCAAGAAAATGGCCCTCACAGCCGAACAGAAGGAAGCCAACAAGGCCGCACGTAAGGCCCGCGACAAGGCGTGGCGGGGGCGGTGCAAACTGCGCGACGCTGCGAAGGCGGCGGGTGAAGCGGAGATCGAGGCCAGCGAGTTCATGGCCCGGTATGCTGAAGCCAACGGCAAGGAAGCGATAGCTCAACAGGGGCGCGACGCTGAGTTGGAGCGGATTGATCGCGAGATTGCCCGCTTAAAGGAAGAGCGCGAGCGCGTCGCCGCCGTCTGGCGGGAGGAATTGGCAGTTCACAGGAAGTCCGCATCTGCCGCATGGGACGAGAAGATGGCCGCCGACCGTGATTTGGAGCGTCGCCTTGACGAGCAATTCCCCGACCTGACCGGTGGCGCCCGTTATTACGCCGCGAGTTGGAAGCCTCTCGCCTAGCCTCTCCTCACCACCCCCGATCCCCCAGCGGAAAGACAACGGAGCCTGAGAATGAAGGTCGCATCTGCCCGCGCCAAACTGCGCAAGATCACAGGATCGCAGCACAGCTCAATCATGGAAATCCGCGGCGGAGTGATGTTCTGCGCTGAGTCGCCGTTTTCAGTGTCCTTCGCGCGGTCTGGCCGTACGGTGCAGTCGCAGGCTCGCGTGAATGGTGGTCATGAACTGGTCGTGAAGGCGCAGCTTACTGATGCGCTGATCGCTGATATCGCCTCCTAAACCACGAGGTCGCCATGCCCAAGCCCATCCCCGGCCTTCCCCGCGGCCACGTACCACGCTACCGCCCGCCTGCGGACAACTCTCACCTCTTCGGCAGCTACCGCGAAGAAGCCGCCAGCCTCAAGCGCGCTGCCGACGCCGCTGAATGGGCAGGCGACACCGCCAAGGCTGACGCGCTACTGGCGAAAGCCAAGCAGTGCCGGATTGACGGCGCTACGTGCGACCTGATGCCACTGTTCTGAGGAAACCGATATGACCGACGTGATTTGCCGAGACTGCCGCTTCTATAAGCCGGTCGCCGCGGAAGACAGGTGGCGCTCCCCTGGAACGGAAGGGCGGTGCGGCATCCAGTTGCCGCCAATGCTGGCTAGCCTGACGTGGGGCAAGCACAACAGCAACGTCATCACCAACGAAAACACCGGGTGCTCGCTTGGTGAAAAGGAGGCCGCATGATGAACGCCCAAGAGAAAGCCCGCCAGATCGCCGCCCGCATGTTCGGCTGTGAACCCGGCCAATCCCTCTACACCTTCCACCGTGAAGGCATGTTCTACCCGCTGGCGCTGGGAAGCGACGCCGAAGCCATCGCCAATGCAAAGTGCAACCCCGGCACTCTCAAGGTGGTCAACGAACTGACCGGGGCCACCGTCTGGCCGACGAACTGAGGACACGATCCATGAAACTCAGCCCCGAAGCCCTGGAGACCATGGGCGAAAGCAACAACTCCGTGGATTTCCCTCCCTATGTGTGGGGCCGGCTCTTGTCGGCGCAGCGCAGCAGATCAAGGAGTTACAGGCCGCTCTCTCCACAGCAGAGGCAGACAGGAAAGCCCTCATGGAGGTGGCGCGAGCCGCATTGGCTGTTGATAACCGATCCTACGTCATCCAGGGGAATTGGGCCATCCCTGATGACGAATACGGCGACCTGTCAAATGCATTGGACGCCTTGCCCGCTCACCTCAAGCTGACGGCGGAAGGGAAGACGCCATGACGACAATGAGCGCGATGACATCATCAGGAAGGCCGCCACCGGCAAGATGGAGCGCTACGACGCGCTCATGCAGCTTGGCCGCGTCATGAAGCCCAAGGACGCCATCGCCGCCATCAACGCATACCGAGAGACGCGCGCTGCCAGCATAGGACGGAAGCCATGACCGACCGCATCCTACGACAACTCCCACAGGTCCACCTCTACGGCCAGCCATCATGGCATGAAGACGCCTTTGTCATCGGCAACCGCACCGGCCTGGAGGCTCTACGCTCCGCCATCGACAAGGCGCTCCGCTCTGGCGCCGATGAGGCTCTGGCCTTTGCCATCGACGGAGAGGGGTATGGCATTAAGGTCATTGAGCTGCGTGACGCCATCATGGACGAGATGCCGTTGCCTTACACCGATCCTGATGCGGCGGAGATGACCCGCCGGCCATGGCCCGACGTGGTGCGTGAGTTCCTGCGGGAGTGGAGCATCAGCCGCGGGATAGGCAAGGACTTCTAGTGCGCTTTCCCGCCACGCCAGAACGACAAAGGGCCGCTCCGTGTTGGGCGGCCTTGTTGTTTATGCGCCACGCTCATCCGGGATCGGGAAGGCTGTGCCTGCGGATGCAAATGCAGAAATATATTTACACAATATGTAGGGAAACCCATCGCATTCTAGGCGGATGGACAAACAGGAAACGGAAAGGAAACGAAATGACCAGACGGTTTATTTCGTTGCAGTCCTATTTTGGGAAATTTTTCACTTAACACATAAGGGAGCTTATGGAAATAAGATGCCTTCTTATGCGACATCGCATAAGAAGGCACTTGTGCCCGGCCAATTCGTCACGGTCAACCCGACGCCCACCAGAGCGGCGGTAACCGATGCATCCACGTCGCAACTGCCGCGACAGGAGGCGTTCCTCGGAATCGATGGGACAAAATGTCGCAGCTTCCGCTGTCCCGGAGGAAGATGACCGCGTCCGCCCGGCGTAGCCTCGTCCTTGTCATGGAAGGGAGGTTGACGTGACAGTCTCTTCGAATGAACCAACGCCCATAAATCAAAGGGACCTTCGAAACGCCTTCGGCATGTTCCCGACCGGGGTCACGGTCGTCACCGTGCTTGACGAAGAGGGAAATCCGCGTGGGATCACGGCGAATTCCTTCACGTCCGTTTCACTCGATCCTCCGCTTGTCCTGGTCTGTATCGGCAACCGGTCGTACAGTTTTCCGATCTTCTGCAGCGCGCCATCCTTTGCCGTGAACCTGCTGCACGAGGGACAGGCCGATGTCTCCAGCCTTTTCGCCTCCCGTTCGCCCGAGAAATTCCGCTCAACCGGGTTTGGCCCGAAACACACCGGCGCGCCGGTCCTGACCGATTGCCTCGCTTGGTTCGATTGCACGGTGCATGACCGTGTCTTCGCCGGTGACCATCTCATTCTCATCGGTCGTGTACAGGACTTCGGTCCAAGCGAAACGGCAAGCCGGACAGCTCCGCTCGGCTTCTGCCGAGGCAGGTACACGACGGTGCGCGACTCTCTGGACGCCGGTGCAGAGGCACCCCACGGCATTCAGGTCGGCTACCTCGTCGAGGCGGACGACGGCATCCTGCTGCAGTCCGACGGAGCGGGCGGTTGGCGCCTGCCGGGTGGTCGCAGCCGCAAAGCCGAACGGTCACTGCTTCTGGCTGACGGGGGTACGCTGCCGCTGCGGCCGGATGACAGCTTCCTCTATTCGGTCTTCGACATCACCGGACAGGACGCCGGCTGTCTGGTCTATCGCGCCCGCCTCTCGACCGACGCGGCAACCACGACCCTGCCGCCGGGCTTTCGCTTCTTCGCGCTCGACGCCCTGCCCTTCGAGGCCATGCCGATGCGCGAGACCCGAGCGATGCTGCGCCGCTATGTCCGGGAACGGCAAGCGGATCGCTTCGGCATCTACATCGACTCAAGCGATGGCGGGCGGCTGGCGATGGTCGATGGCAGCACCTCTTCCTGGCCCGGCGCTTTCGCCGAAAACGGCTGACCCTCGCCGCTCCTTCACAAAATATGAGATCGCGATGCACACCACCTGCAGATCGCTCGAAGGCACTCGCCGCGCCCTCTATATCGGCGGACGGTTCGTGGAACCGAAAAGCGGCCGCTACATTCCGAGCTACGATCCCACCACCGCCGAGCCCTGGTACGAGCTGGCCGACGCCGGCGCGGAGGATGTCGACGACGCCGTCGCCGCTGCACGGGCCGCATTCGTCGATCCGGCTTGGCGGCGCATGACCCAGAGCGACCGCGGCAAGCTCGTGCGCCGTCTGGCCGAGCTGATCCTCGCCAACGCCGAAGAACTGGCGCTGATGGAAACCCGCGACAACGGCAAGCTGATCAAGGAGATGCGCGCCCAGATGCGCGCCATCCCCGACAGCTACCTCTACTTCGCGGGGATGGCCGACAAGCTGCAGGGCGACACCATCCCGGTGAACAAGCTCGACATGCTGAACTTCAACCTGCGTGAACCGCTGGGTGTCGTCGGCATGATCACGCCGTGGAACTCGCCGCTGATGCTGCTGACCGGCACGCTGGCGCCCTGTCTGGCCATCGGCAACACGGTGGTGATCAAACCGTCGGAGCACGCCACCGCCTCCACCCTGGCGCTTGCCGAACTGGTCACGGAAGCCGGCTTTCCGGACGGCGTGGTGAATGTGGTGACCGGCGGCGGCGGAACCGCCGGAGAGGCGCTGACCCGCCATCCCGGAATCGCCAAGATCGTCTTTACCGGCAGCACTCAGACGGGCAGCCGCATCGCCGCCAACGCCGCCGCCAACCTCGTGCCGTGCCAGATGGAGTTGGGCGGCAAGTCGCCCCATGTGGTGTTCGGCGACGTGGACATCGAGCGGGCGGTGAACGGCGTGGTCGCCGGCGTCTTCGCCGCCGCCGGGCAGACCTGCGTCGCCGGGTCGCGCTGCTTCGTCGAGGCCTCCATCTACGACCGTTTCGTCGAAGCCCTGGTCGCCCGCACCGGACGCATCACCGTCAACCATCCGATGGAGGAGAACACCGACATTGGCCCGCTCGCCCTGTCGGCCCAGCTCGCCAAGGTCGAGGGCTATGTCGCCTCGGGGTTGCGCGACGGTGCCCGGCTGGCGGCCGGCGGCCGGCGGCCCCAGGCGGCCGGCCTGGAAAAGGGCTGGTACTACGAGCCGACGGTGCTGGCCGACGCGCGCAACGACATGGGCTTCATGCGCGACGAGATCTTCGGACCGGTCGTCGGCGTGGTGCCCTTCGCCGCGGAAGACGAGATGATCGCCATGGCGAACGACACCCGCTATGGCCTCGCGTCCGGCATCTGGACCAGCGACATCGACCGCGCCATGCGCTTCGCCACCCGGATCGACGCCGGCACGGTCTGGATCAACACCTACCGCGCCGCCGCCTACATGTCGTCGAACGGCGGCTTCAAGCAGAGCGGCTACGGCCGGCGTGGCGGCTTCGACGTGATGCGCGAGTTCTCGCGGTCGAAAAACGTCGTCATCGATTATTCCGGCGCCATGCAGGACCCCTTCGTCATCCGGCTGCGCTGACCCGCCCCGACCGGGCTTCTTCTCCCCCGAATAAAGGACCAGGACATGAAGTTCGCCGTCGCGCTCGCCATGGAGCGCTTTTCACCGGACACGCCGATGAGCGACGTGACCAGCACCATGCTGGAGCTGGTGAAAATGGCCGACCAGGGCGGTTTCGAGACCCTGTGGACCGCCGAACATCACACGATCGAGTGCACGATTTCCCCCAACCCCTTCACCATCCTGACCTGGCTCGCCCAGCATACAGAGCGCATCCGCCTCGGCACCGCCACGGTCGTCGCCCCCTATTGGAGCCCGATCCGTCTGGCCGGGGAGGCGGCGCTGTGCGACCATCTGACCGGCGGCCGGCTGGAGTTCGGCATCGCCCGCGGCGCCTACCAGTACGAGTTCGACCGCATGGCCGGCGGCATGCCCCAGCAGGAGGGTGTCGCCTACATGAAGGAGCTGGTGCCGGCGGTGCAGAAACTGTGGGCCGGCGACTACGCCCATGACGGCCATTACTGGAAATTCCCGCTGGCGACCTCGGTACCCAAGCCGTTGCAGACCCCGCATCCGCGCATCTGGGTGGCGGCCCGCGATCCCGGCACCTTCGACTGGGCGGTCGGCATCGGTGCCAGCATCCTGTCGACGCCGCTGGCCGCCCCGGCCGCCGAGATCGCCGTGCTGGGCGAAAAGTTCCGCAAGGCGGTGGCCGACCATCCTGAGGTGCCGCGCCCGCGCTTCATGATGCAGCGCCGCACCTGCTGCTACGAGCGGCCGGAGGAGGCCGAACTGGCAGTGCGGCACAGCATCGACTATGGCCGCAGTTTCGAGAACCTGTTCCAGAACATCGGCACGGTGACCAACGGATTCCCGACCGCCGTTTCCTACGAAAGCGTCGCCGGCCGCGACAATTACAAGCCGGAGAATGTCCTGAAGAACCTCATGTTCGGCACGCCGGACGAGGTGATCGAAAAGCTTCTGGATTACGAGGCGGCGGGCGTGGACCAGTTCTCGCTCGGCCTGTCCTTCAACCTGCCGTTCGAGTTGCAGCGCAAGACGCTCGACCTGTTCACCCGCGAGGTGCTGCCCGTCTTCGCCGCCCGCGAACGGGACCGGCAGCGCGAGGAGGATCGCCGCATTGCCGCGGCGGCGCCGCGCATGGCTGCGGCGGGACGTTGACCATGGCGGCATCCCGTCACTTCACAGTCGGGCCGGTGACGCTGAACTACCGGCTTGACGGCCGGGGTCCGGAGCCGCTGGTCTGCGTCCACGGCGTCGGCTCCTACCTGGAGGCCTGGAGCGGTGTGGTCGAACGGCTCGCCGACCACTTCACCATCCTGACCTTCGACCTGCGCGGCCATGGCGGTTCCACCCGGATCAAGGGCCGCTACGAGATCGACGATTTCGTCGGCGAGACACTGGCTCTGGCCGACCATGTCGGGTTCGACCGCTTCAACCTGGTGGGATTCTCGCTCGGCGGGCTCATCGCGCAGCGTCTGACCTTGAACCACCCCGAGCGCGTCAAGCGTCTCGTGCTGCTGTCCACCGTCGCCAGCCGCAACCCGGAGGAACGGCGGCGGGTGCTGGACCGCCTTGCCGCCTTGCAGGCCGGCCGGCCGGGTTCGCACTATGACGCCTCCCTGTCGCGCTGGCTGACGGAGGGATTCCAGGAGCGGAACCCAGAATTAATTCAGATCCTGCGCCGGCGCAACGCTGAGAACGACCCCGATTGCTATGCCGCCGCCTACCGCGTCCTGGCGGAAACCGACTTCGGCGGCTTCCTCGACCAGATCCGCTGTCCAACCCTGATCGCGACGGGCGAAGAGGATATCGGCTCCAACCCGCGCATGGCCCGCACCATGCACGACAGCATTCCCGGTTCCGAACTGCACATCCTGCCCGGCTTGCGTCATTCGATCCTGATCGAGGCCCCGGACGCGGTGGCGGGGCTGATGGGACGCTTCCTGAAGCCCGCAGACAATCCCGCCAACCATTCCGCCAACCATTCCAGGGAGATCGCAAGCCATGGATGAGCCCCTGCAACGGGCGGGTGAACGCGTCCGACGCGACGTGCTCGGCGACGCCTATGTCGACCGCGCGATGGCTGCGGCCGACGACTTCTCCCGCCCCTTTCAGCAGATGGTCAACGAATATTGCTGGGGTCAATGCTGGGCGGACGGCGCGCTCGACCGCCGCCAGCGCAGCCTGCTCAACCTCGGCATGATCGCGGCGCTGGGCCGCATGCACGAGTTCGAGATTCATTTGCGCGGCGCCATCCGCAACGGCCTTTCCGACGCCGAACTGCAGGCGGCGCTGATCCAGATCGCGGTCTATTGCGGCATTCCCGCCGGCGTCGAGTGCTTCCGCATCGCCCGCAAAATCCGGCAGGAGATCGCCGAAGACGGCACGGGAGGCACGCCATGATCGTCGAGGAACGGATCTACCGCATCCGCTCGGGCAAGCTGCGCGACTATCTGGCGCTCGTGCAGAATGAAGGGCTGGAGATTCAGCAACCGATCCTCGGCTACCTGATCGGTTACTTCGTCAGCGAGATCGGCCCACTCAACCATGTCGTCCATATGTGGGGATACACGGATTTCGAGGACCGCACCGCCCGCCGCCAACGGCTCTCCGAGGATCCGCGCTGGCAGGCCTTCATCCCGAAGCTGACGGCGCTGATCGAAACGGCGGAAAACCGCATCCTTCTGCCGACCGCCTTTTCGCCCCTGAGATGACGGAGTGGCTGCGCCCGCATGCTCCGGTTCACAGGAATGTTCGGGCTGCGTTTCCTCCGTTTGACGGGAAGACAGGAAGAGGTTCAGTTTTTCTAAATGGGCATAAGTAAAAAACTTTGAAGACAGGGAAAGCCCACCGACCACAACGATGGGAGACGGTTGTGACCGAACGACTGAGGGTAGAGAATCTTTGTAAAGTTTTCTCCAAATCTCCCGAGCCGGCTCTGAAAATGCTCGCGGCCGGTGCGAAGAAGTCCGAAGTGCTGGCAAAGACCGGAATTGTCGTAGGGTTGAACGACGTTTCACTGTCGGTGCAGAGCGGCGCCATCTATATGGTTATGGGGCTGTCGGGGTCGGGCAAGTCCACCCTGGCGCGCTGCATCAACCGGCTGAACGAACCGAGCGCCGGCCGCATCCTGCTGGACGGCCAGGACATCGTCGCCGCCGGAGAGGCGGAACTCCGCGACATTCGCCGCACGCGGATCTCGATGGTGTTCCAACACTTCGCCCTGCTGCCCAATCGCACCGTCGCCGAGAACGCGGAATTCGGCCTGAAGCTCCAGGGGGTGTCCCCCCAGGTCCGGCGCCGCCGGGCGGAAGAGGTTCTGTCGATCGTCGGACTGGCGCGCTGGGGAAACCATTATCCCCACGAGTTGAGCGGCGGAATGCGCCAGCGGGTCGGCTTGGCCCGCGCGCTTGCCACAGACGCCGACGTGCTCATCATGGACGAGGCGTTCAGCGCGCTTGATCCGCTGATCCGGACGGAGATGCAGGACGAATTGCTGCGCCTCCAGCGCACGCTGAAGAAGACCATCCTGTTCATCACCCACGACTTCCAGGAAGCGCTGAAGCTCGGCACCCGGATCGCCATCATGGCCGATGGCGAACTGGTCCGCGAAGGCACGCCCCAGTCGATCGTGCTGGAGCCCGGCAGCGACTATGTCGCCGCCTTCACCCGCGAGGTCGACCGCTCGCGCCTGTTCGACGCCCGCTCGGCGATGAGCCCGGTGCAGCCCGTTCCGCTGACCGCCGGACTGTGCCTCGCCGAGACCGGCGATGGCGGCGGGCTGGTGCTGGACGACGGCGGGCACGTCGTCGGCGTGCTGGATGCCGAGACGCTGCGGGGCTTGCGCGAGGGCAAGCCCTATGGGGACGCAAACTTCGGAACCCTCCGCAAGGAATTCGTCACCGTGCGCGAATGCGACAGCCTCCTCGATGCCGCCCGCGCTCACCGGGCCGGACGACCGATGGCGGTCGTCGACGAGGAGGGCCGGTTGACCGGAACGCTCGCCGGCGACCGCATCCTGGCCGGCATCGCGTCGGCCCCTCCTCACCCCGTGGGAGGTCTGCATGCTTGATGCCAACGACCTGAACGTCTTCCCCGTCGACGCCTGGATTCAGGACGGCGTCGCCTGGATCGCGCTGAACCTGCGTCCGCTCTTCCTCGCCATAAAATGGCCGGTCGAATATGTCCTGACGCTCAACATCTTCCTGCTTCAGGAAATCCCCTTCCTCGCCGTCGTGGCGGTGGCGGTGCTGCTGGCCTGGCGGTTGGCAAGCCTGGGCATCGCCTGCTTCACCGGCGTCGCCCTGATCGCCATCGCCGCCCTTGGGGTGTGGTCGGAAGCGATGACGACCCTGTCGCTGATCACCACCGCCATCGTCATCTGCGCGGCCGTCGGCATCCCGATCGGCATCGGCTGCGCCCGCAGCGACCGTTTGTGGGGCGTGGTCCGTCCGATCCTCGACATCATGCAGACCACCCCGACCTTCGTGTATCTGGTTCCGGTGGTGATGCTGTTCGGCGTCGGCACGGTACCGGGCGAGGTGGCGGTGGTGACGGCGGCGGCACCGCCGCTGATCCGCTTCACCAACCTCGGCATCCGCATGGTCGAGACCGAGATGGTCGAGGCGGGCCTCGCCTTCGGCGCCACCAAGCGGCAGCTGCTGTGGGAGGTCCAGCTTCCCCTCGCCGTGCCGACCATCCTCGGCGGCCTGAACCAGACGGTGCTGACCGCGATGGTGATGTCGGTGGTCGTCGCCATGATAGGGGCGGAGGGGCTGGGGCTGGTGGTGCTCCAGGGCCTCGGTCGGCTCGACGTCGGCCGCGCCGCGGTGGGGGGCATCGCCATCGTCCTGCTCGCCATGGTGCTCGACCGCATCACCCAGAAGCTGGCCCAGCCCGGCGGCCCAGGCGGACGCCCGCTGCTTCGCAGCCTGCGGGCGCTGGTCCGCTCCGGCAGACCGGTGGAGGACAAAGGGGTCGCCCGACCGGCCGTCTCCAATCCCGTCATCTCCAGTCCGGACCAGTGATCCCAGCCCGCGCCATACTTCCAGTCCCGGCCTCATCCAATCCCGTCCCGACCCCGTTCGAGGAGACCGCCATGCGCTTCTTCACCGCCAGATCGGCCGTCAAATCCCTGTCCGTCGCCGCGTTCCTCGCCCTGGCCGGCGCCCAGCCCTCGCTTGCCGTCGACCTGCCCGGCAAGGGAAAGACCATCCGCTACGCCCAATCCGACAGCCTGGGCGCCAACTACGTCACCGCCCAGATCGTCTCCGCCGCCTTCAAGGAACTGGGATATTCGGTCAAGCTCAGCACACTCAGCACGACCCTGTTCTTCCAGGCGGCGGCGCAGGGCGACCTGGACATCGCCACCGACATCAACTTCCCCCAGCGCGAACCCGCCTTCCGCAAGGTGGAGCAGCAGGCGATGATCGTCGGCGGCGGACTGATCAAGGAAGGCGGCGTCAACGGCTATCTGATCGACAAGAAGACGGCGGACGCCCATCACATCACCTCGCTGGAGCAGATGAAGGATCCGAAGATCGCCGCGCTGTTCGGCAAGGGCGGCAAGGCCGATCTGGTCAATTGCGATCCCGGCTGGAGCTGCGGCGACGTGGTCGATTACCAGCTCGACAAGTTCGGCCTGAAGGACACGGTCAACTCGGTCCGCGGCAAGTACGAGCCGCTGATGGTGGAGGCCGTCGCCCGCGTCCGCCGCGGCGAACCGGCCTTCTTCTATGCCTGGAGTCCGTCCTGGGTCACCAACACGCTGATCCCGGGCAAGGACGTGGTCTGGCTCCCCACCCCGTTCGACGCCCTGCCGCCGTCGGTGCCCAACAAGGGAACCGCCCTCGTCAAAGGCGTATCGGGCTGCGCCGGCGACGCCGATCCCTGCCGGATGGCCATGGCGTCGTGGAACTGGAACACCGTCGCCAACCGCGACTTCATCGCCGCCAACCCGGCGGTGAAGGCTCTGGTCGAATCCATCGGCTTCCCGCTGCAGACCTGGGCCGGCTGGGAACGCAGCATCAGCGAGAAGGGCGCCAGCGAAAGCCACATCCGCGCACTCGCCCAGGAATGGCTCTCCGCCAACAAACCCACGTTCGAGCAATGGGTCGCCAGCGCCAAGGCGGCAAGCTGAACCGTCGCGCGAACCAGGCAGCGCCCAGTCGAACAGCGCCAAGTCGAACAGGGGCATGTCGCCGGCCGCACTCACCCGGTTCGGCCGGCGACGGGATCGAAATTCAAGAAAATCGAACGGACCATCATGGACATCGGACTGCGAAAAATCTCCACCTTCATCGAGGAGACCATCGTCGAAGGCGGCAAGCCGGCCGAACGGCCGATCACGTCGGTCGTGGTTGCCGCCGTGCTGCGCAACCCCTGGGCCGGCCAGGGTTTCGTCGAAAATCTGCGGCCGGAAATCCTGCGCGTGGCGCCGGTGCTGGGGGCGGAGATGACGCGGCGGCTTGTCGCCCTGATGCCGGCGGAACGTATCGAAGCCTACGGCAAGGCCGCTTCGGTCGGCGTCAACGGCGAGGTCGAGCATGCCTCGGCCCTGATCCATACCCTGCGCTTCGGCAACATGTTCCGCGAAGCGGCGCAGGGAACCACCTTCCTCAGTTTCACCAACACCCGCAACGCCCCGGGCGCGCTGCTCGCCCTGCCGATGATCCACAAGACCGAGACCGGCAAGCGGGCCCATTTCCTGACCGCGAACTTCCAGGTTCCCGACGCCCCCGGTCCCGACGAGTTGCTGGTCGCCATCGGCGCATCGGACGGCAGCCGCGCCCACCCGCGCATCGGCGACCGCTTTCTCGACATGGAGGAGATGGAGGCCGAAAAGGCCGGCGCCCTCACCCCCGCCCGGACCTGAGCCGGACGGAGACACGGAGATTGATGCCGCCGTTGCTGCCGATCATGGCCGCTGCCATTCTGCTTCAGGCCGGCAACGGACTGCTCCAGGCCCTGCTGCCGTTGCGCATGCAGGCACAGGGCCTGTCGGCGGCCGATATCGGCATGGTCGCGTCCGGTTACGGCATCGGCTTCGCCGCCGGCTGCCTTGCCGCCCCCAGGGTGGTTCGCCGTCTCGGCTTCGTCCGTGCCTATGCCGGACTGGCCGCGCTCATGGCGATCCTGGTCCTGGCCCTGCCGCTGGCCGGCGGCGGCATCGGTTGGTTCCTGTTGCGGGCGATGACCGGCGTCGGGTTCGCAGGCCTGTTCACGGTGGTCGAAGGATGGATCGGCACCGGAGCGCAGAATGGCCAGCGCGGGCGCATCCTGGCGATCTACATGGTCACCACCAAGCTGGCGCTGATGGCAGGTCCCCTTCTGCTCGACCCCGGCGGCGACCAGCCCTTCCGGCTGCTGATCCTCCTGATCCTGCTCTCGGTGCTGCCGGTTGCCGCCGCCCGCCCTGCCCGCCCTGCCCTGCCGACGGCCGTGACGCTCGACCTGCGCGGGCTGTTCAGGCTGGCGCCGTCCGCACTGGTCGGCTGCTTCGCGGTCGGCGTGGTAACCGGCACGATGACCGCGTTCGCTCCGCTGTACGGGCTGCGCATCGGCATGTCCGCGTCGGCCGCCGCCACACTGCTCGTTGCGCTCCAGGGCGGCAGCCTGCTCGCCCAATGGCCGCTCGGCGCGCTGTCGGACCGGCGCGACCGGCGCATCGTCATCGCGGCCGTGGCGGCGAACGGCGCCATTCTGTCCGCCGGCATGGCGCTGTTGCCGGCCGGAAGCCCCGATTGGCTGGTTTGGACAGGCTTCGCACTGTGGGGCAGTCAGGTCCTGTGCATCTACGCCCTGTGCGTCGCCCATGCCTGCGACGTGGTCCCACCCGGTCGCATCGTTCCCACGGTCAGCGGCCTGCTGGTGGTCTGGGCCGGCGGAGCGATGATCGGCCCCGTCCCCGGCGCCCTGCTGATGGACAGGTTCGGCCCGTCGGGCCTGTTCGTCTATGCCGCTGCCGGCTGCGCCGGACTGACCGGCTTCGTCCTCGTCCGTCGCGTCATACGGGAACGGGCGCATGCGTCCGGACAAACGGCTTTCTCCCCGCTGCCGGCCGAAAGCCTGACCGGGGTCGCAATCTCCAAGCCGCGCATGATCGTCGACGCGACAGGCGTTGAGACGGCGGACGGCGAACCGCCGGAGGGACGCTGAGGTTCCGGCTTTTTCCGACCGCCATAGTCGGGTTAGAGTCAGCAGGATTTGATCCGGGGCCTGTCCCTTCAGCGGAGGAAACGTGGTCGAGACATCGCGCATCCAGTCGTTGCGCGTGGTGGCAAGCCTGATCAATTCAGGTGGCGATCTGGCGACGGTGCTTCAGCGCCTGGTCCTGGCCGCCTGCCGGCATGCCAACTGGTCGATGGGGTCGATCATGGCGGTGGACGTCGAGCATGGCTATGCCCTGGTCGTCGTCCGTCACGACCCGACGCTGATCCAGCGCCCCCTGCCCGACCGCTGGGAGCTTGCGACCAGCCCATCGCTGGTCGCCCTGCGGCGAAACGAGCCGGTCTTCATCCCCGACGCCCGGGTATCGGAGGAATTTCCCGGTTACCGCCGGGAGGCGTTCGAGCGCGACTATCACAGCGTGCTGGTCGTACCGATGAACTGCACCGACGACAGCGGCCGGCCGCTGGTGCTGAGCGTCGTCTCCCGCAGCATAGTCGAGGTGAGCGAGGAAGACCTGACCTTCATCGGCATGATCGTCCAGCTCGGCGAGATCGCGGTGGAACGCCAGCACCGATTGCGGGCGGAATCCCTTGCCGCCGAACGTTTGCAGCGGGCTCTGGAGGTGAATACGTCGCTTCTGCGGCAAGCGCTGGAAGACGGGGCGATGGCCACTCTCCTGCCGCTCTTCCGCGACCTGCTGCCTTACTCGATCGTCATCGTCGACTTCACCGCAAACCTCGTCACCGCCGACAGGGCGCCTTGCGGCAGCGACATCGGCGATGTCGACTGGCAGGCGGCGGTCGCGACCAGCCTCGGCCCGTCGATCATGAAGGCGGCGCGTGATGCGATCGACCATCCCGCTGCCGGCGAAGCGACCCTGTTCTGGGAGGTCGGCGGCAAGCGCATCCGCACGGCCCCGCGCATCGACCCGCTGACCGCCGACGGCGAGGTGGTCGGTGCGCTGATGATCTTTCCGGGGCCGCAGCCCTACGGCCAGTCCGATCAGCTCCTGCTCGACGGCATCAAGCATGCTCTCAGCATCCAGATGCTGCGCAACGTCATCCGCTTCCGCTACGAGAACCGCACGCTCACCGATCTGTTCCTGGAACTGGTGGAACGGCGCTGGCGCGACCATCGCGACATCGGGGAGCGCGCGCTTCGGCTCGGCCTCAACCTCGTTCTGCCGACCCAGATGATCGTGGTCGGACTGCCCGGCCGCAGTCCGCGGGCGGTGAGCGCCGCAGCAGACCTCCACCTTCCGGTCCAACGGCTGTTGGCGCCGAGCGGGGTTACCGGCACGCTCGTCACCGTGCCGGCCGGACTGGTCTGCCTCATTCCTGCCGTCGACGAGCGCAGCCAGGGACCGGCCAAGCGGTTGATGGCGCAGATCGCGCGTTCCGTCGCCGACATCCTGCACGCCGAACCTTTCGTCGTGCTGACGAGCCGCTGCACGGCTCCGCCGGATTATGCGGAGGCGTGGGAGCGCTCGTGGCGGATGATCCGGATCGCCGAGGAGTTCGGTCGCCCCGGCGTGCTGGATGCCCGGCAGTTCGGCCCGCTGCCGATGCTGCTGGCCGCGGCGAACACCCACGAGGTGCGCGGCTATGTCGCCGACAGCATCGGCGCTCTTGTCGAATACGACCGCCGGCATGGAACGCCCTACCTGGAGACGCTTTCCGCTTATCTGAAGACCGGATGCCGGACCAAGGCCTGTTCCGACCAGCTTGGCGTGCACGTCACCACTCTGCGCTATCGCTTGACGCGCATCGCCGAGCTATTCGGCATCGACGTCGAAAGCCCGGAACGACGCTTCTCGGTCGAACTCGCCATCCACCTGAGCGGGGTTATCGACCAAGCCAATTGATCTCAGCCTCGCCGCTTTCGCCGGGCACGTCCACCCCAACCATGCCCGTCTGCCGCGTCAGATGGACGGGGGATGCATTCGGCGGCCACAGCATTTTGGAGTGCCGGCCCATCCATCGGCAGAGCACCGGCCATGTGCCGGCATGCGCGACGATCAGCGGTGGACGGCCGTCCGCCGGCACTGGCAAGCCGTCGAGTGCCGCGGTGACGCGGGAGTGGAAGCCGGTCAGGCTTTCCCCGTTCGGCACCTGCTCCCGCAACAGATCGGCGGGAATGGCGCCACCCTCAAGATCGCCCCAGCGCCGCTCCTCCAATCCGGCCACAGGCATGACGGGAGCCCTCAGGGCATCAGCCAGAATGGCCGCCGTTTCCAGCGCCCGGCGCTGCGGACTGCTGTAGACGACCGGCACCGTCCGCCCTTCGGCGAGCAGGGCCGCGGCGGCATCCTGCGCCTGCGCCCGGCCCCGTTCGGTCAGCGACACGTCCCGCGACCCGGCGAGCCAGCCGCCGAGATTGCTCTCGGTCTCGCCATGGCGGCAGAAGATCACGGCGTTCAGCATGACAGCCGTCGCGGCAGATCGGCGAACCCATCGAGGATGCCGTCGTGCGGCAGGCCATCGAGCGGCACCCGGGCGTAGCCATAGGGCACCACAAGCACCCGCGCGACCTCCGCTGCGCGGGCGGCGGCCACGTCGTGCTCGTTGTCGCCGACGAAGGCGGTCTCGTCCGGCCGCACCTCCAGCCGATCCAGCAGACCCAGGACCGGCTCGGGCGAGGGTTTGCGGGTCGGGTAGCTGTCGCCGCCGACCACCGCCGCGAAGACGCCGGCAATGCCCAGATCATCCAGAAGCCGCACTGTCGCCCCCATCGGCTTGTTGGTGCAGACGCCGAGCCGCAAGCCTGCTGTCGCCAGGGCCTCCAGCGTTTCGGCGACGCCCGGATAGAGGGCGCTGTGGGCGCTAGGGTCGGCCTCGTAGATGGACAGAAACCGCTGGAGGCAGCGGGCGGCTTCCTCCGGGGCCGGGACCCCGCCGGTGGCGGCCAGCACGCGCTCCACCAGCTTGGGCGCTCCATCGCCGATGAAGGAACGCACCGTCGGCAGATCGACCGGCGGTCGCCCCAGTTCGGCGAGCAGGGCGTTGGAGGAATGCATGAGGTCGGCCGCGCTGTCCACCAGCGTGCCGTCCAGGTCGAAGGCGACGGCGCGGATGGGGCGACGGATGAGGCTGTCGGCGGCGGGATCGGTCACGATGACGGCACCTTATCGGCTGAGGAAGCGGGCCTTGTCGGCCGCGAGGTCGAGAATGATCGGGGCATCCGGGGCGAGCAGAGCATCGCCCGTCTGATGCGGCGCGTCCACCTGCACCAGCTGTCCACCAACGTCAACCGCATAGCGGATCGAGGCGCCCAGGAACTCCCGGTGCCGGACGGTGCCGGTCAGCCGGGCATGGCCGGGGGCCGGGGGGCCGCCGTCCTGGCGGCCATCCTCACGGATTATCAGGTTCTGCGGACGGAACATCAGCTTGCCCGCTGCCCCCGGCGCCACCGACGGCGGCAGCGCCACCGGCGTGACGCCGCCGGCGACGAAGACGGTGCCGCCGTCGCGGCCCTGCACCGTGCCGTCGAGCACATTGGCGGTGCCGAGGAACCCGGCAACGAACAGGTTGGCCGGATGGTCGTAGAGGTCCTGCGGCGTACCGACCTGCTGCACCTTGCCGTCGTCCATCACCGCGATGCGGTCGCAGATGGTGTTGGCCTCCTCCTGGTCGTGGGTGACGAAGATGGTGGTCAGGCCGAGCTTGCGCTGAAGGCTCAGCAACTCCTGGCGCATCTGCACGCGCAGCTTGGCATCGAGATTCGACAGCGGCTCGTCGAGCAGCAGGATCTTCGGCTCGATCACCACGGTGCGGGCGAGCGCCACGCGCTGCTGCTGGCCGCCCGACAGCTGCGACGGCCGGCGGTCGGCCAGATGCTTCAGCCCGACCAGATCGAGGGCGGCATCCACCCGCCGCTCGATCTCGGCGCGGGGCACGCGGCGCTCCTCCAGCCCGAAGGCGACGTTGCGACGCACGGTCATGTGCGGCCACAGGGCGTAGCTCTGGAACACCATGCCGACGTCCCGGCGGTGCGGCGGCAGGGTGGAGATGTCGCGCCCGCCGATGCGGACCTCCCCACCCTGTGCGGTGTTGAAGCCGGCGATCAGCCGCAGGAGCGTGGTCTTGCCGCAGCCGGACGGGCCGAGGAACGCAAAGAACTCGCCCGGCCTGATGGCGAGATTCACGTCCTTCAGGACATGGTTGCTGCCGTAGGAGAGATTGACGCCCTCGATGTCGACGCCGACGCTCTCGATCCGGGGGACGAGCGCGGCCGGAGAAAACTGGTGGTTCATGATGGGGTTCCCTTCGGGGGCTCTGTCAGTGGTCTTGACCGTCAATGGTCCTGGCCGCGTTCGCGGCGACCGCGCTCGATCACGACATGCGACAGGTAGGTGCCAAGACCGACGATGATGACGGCGAAGATGCCCAGCGCCGCACCGGGACCACGCCCGGCTGCCGACTGCATGTAGACGTAGAGGCCGTAGGCCAGCGGCGCATCGCTTTGCGAGTGGACCAGCATGATGGTGGCCGACAGCTCGACCGCCGCCGTTGCGAAGCTGGTGACGAAGCCGGCGAGGATGCCGCCCGACATCAGCGGCACGACGATGCGCCCGACCGTGCGCAGCTTGGTGGCGCCGAGATTCTCCGCCGCTTCCTCCAGCGAGGAGCTGACCTGCTGCAGGGCCGCCGTGCAGGCGCGCAGCGCATAGGGCAGCCGGCGGATCGCCAGCGCGAAGACCAGGATCAGCCAGAAGTTCGAGAGCGGCTGGCCGGAAAACGGCATCGGCACGCCGTAGAAGCTGCGCAGATAGCCGATGCCCAGCACCACCCCCGGCACCGCCAGCGCCGCCATCGCGACGTAATCCAGCCATTGCCGCCCGGGCAGCTTTGTGCGCAGGACCAGATAGGCGATGGCGGTGCCGATCGCCACGTCGAGCAGTGCCGCCAGCGAGGCGTAGAGCAGCGTGTTGGTGATGTACTGTCCGCTCTCGGTGAAGACGGTGTGATAGTGCTTCAGCGTGAAGGAGTCGGGCAGCGGGCTGAAGGACCAGATGGTGGCGAAGGACAGCAGGCCCAGACCGATATGCGGCGCCAGAACCAGCACCAGGATCAGCAGCACGATGCCATAGGCCGTCACCAGTTCCAGCGGCTTCAGGCGCCGCTTGGCCAGACCGCCGCCGCCGCGCTGCACCGTGGCGTAATCCTTGCCGCGCATCGCCAGTGCCGACACCCAGAGCGCCAGCAGCGAGCAGGCGATCAGCACGACGGAGATGACGTAGCCCATCGGGTCGGCGATGCCGATCGAGGAGATGCGCAGATAGGCCTGCGGCGCCAGCATGTCGTTGACGTTCAGCAGCAGGGGCGTGCCGAGATCGTCGAACACCTTGATGAAGACCAGCGAGGCGCCAGCGACATAGCCCGGCATCGCCAGCGGGAAGACGATGCGGCGGAACAGGCGGAAGCCGTGGCAGCCGAGATTCTGCGCCGATTCCTCCATCGCCCGGTCGATGTTCTTCAGGCTGGCCGACAGGTTGATGAGGATGAAGGGGAAATAGTGGATGCTCTGGACGAAGATGACGCCGTTCAGCCCCTCCATGAAGGGGATCGAAAAGCCGAAATGGTCGCGCAGCAGCAGGTTGACCGTGCCGTTGCGCCCGAACAGCAGCTGCATGGCGACTGCGCCGATGAAGGGCGGCATGATCAGCGGGATGATGCCCAGGCTCTGGATCAGCACGGCACCGCGGAACTCGAACCGCGTGGTCAGATAGGCGAGCGGCAGCGCCAGCAGGCTCGCCACCACCACCGACATCGCCGAGACGTAGACGGAGTTGCCGAACGACCGCATGAACAGGTCGTTGCGGAAGAAGTCGGCGAAATTGACCAGGGTGAAGGCCCCCGTCGTCTTGTCCTGGAAGGCGACGAAGATGACCTGGACCACCGGAACGACAAGGAACAGCAGCAGGAAGGCGGCGATCAGCAGCGCGGCCAGCGCCGGCCCCGGCCGCACGCGCGCGATGCGGTCTCGCGTGAGCGCAAGTGACGTCATGGAAAGGCCTGTGATCTGGGGAGAAGAAAGGGGACGCAACCGACGCGTCCCCCGTGCGCGACGCGACGGCGCGTCAGCGCACCAAAGCCATCGCCTCGTCGGCCTTCTTGCGGGCGGCGGCGTAGTTTTCCTTGGCGAAGGCGGCCCACTTCTGCTCGATCTGCGCCTGGCGTTCCGGCACCGCGTCCTTGGCCGACTTGCGCTCCACCGTGAAGGCTCCGGCCAGCTGCGGGTCGGCGGCCTGCTCCGCCGTCACCGGCATGGCGGCGACGAGGTCGCGCGCCTCGGCCAGCAGCGCCTTGGCCTTGTCGTTGGGCTTCTTGGCGAGCGCCGCCTCGCCCTGCTGGATCGCCTTGGTCGCCGCCTTGAGGTCGTCGAGCTGAAAGGTGATGAGCTGGTCGAACAGCGCATCCACCACATTGTAGCGGGCCTGCGAGACGTTGACGTCGAAGTTTATCTGGGCGCCTAGCGACTTGTCCTTGAACGGGTTGGGGTAGCCGGCGGGCGCCTTCTCATAGGTCGCGGGATTGACCGGCAGGCGGCGGATCGCCGGCTCCAGCAGGACCTCCTGGCCCTTCGGCGACAGCAGGAAATCGACGAAGGTCTCGGCTGCCGCCTTGTTGGGGGCGTTCTTCACCACGCCGATGTTGGCCGGCACGATGGTGGTGACGGTGGGATAGACGAACTCCACCGGGAAGCCCGATGCCTGGGAGGACAACGCGAAGAAATCGATGACGATGCCGACACCGAAGGCTCCGGAATTGACGCCGTCCGGCACGCCGAAGCTGCGTTCGGTGATGGTGCGGTAGTTGCCGGCCATCTCCTTGTTGGTACGCCAGCCCTTCTCCCAGCCTTCGCCCTGAAGGATGGTCTCGATGGTCAGGTGCGTCGTGCCGGAGCGCGACGGGGCCGAGATCGCGACATGGTCGTAATAGGCCGGCTTGGTCAGATCGGCCCATTCCTTGGGAACCGGCAGATCGTTGGCCTTCATGTAGCGGGTGTTCCACATGATGCCGTAGCCGGACGCGGCGAAGCCGGAATACATCCCTTCGGGATCATTGACCGGATAGGCGCCGACCTTCTCCGGAATGCCCTCCACCTTGGGCTTGTAGGGCTGCAGGAGTTGGGCGGACTTCAGCACCTCGAACGCATCGGGAGCCGACGCCCAGAACAGGTCGACGCCGTTGTTCGACGCGGTTTCCTGGAGATACTTGACGCCGGCGTTGGTGTTGCGGTTCAGGATCTCGACCGTGACCTTCGGATAGGCCTTCTGGAAGGCCTGCTGGTAAGCGGTCGTCAGGTCCTTGGGAAAGGAGGTGACGATGACCAGCTTGCCGCTGGCGTCCTGGGCGAAGGCGGCGGTGCCGGACAGCAGCAGAACGGCCAGGGCGGCGGCTGCATTGCCAAGGGTGCGCCTGGCGAGCGTGGTGCGAAGCATCGGTGTTGTTCCTCCCGTGATGTCTTATGCTTGGAGGATCAGCAATCCGCATGCCAAAGGGCCAGGTCTTGCGCGATCTGGCTTCGCACGGCATCGATGGGTCAGGATGGGAACATCCACCGGTGCGACTGGGTAACGCCGGGAACATGCACCGGGAATATAGCTGGGGCCGCTCCGCTCACTCCTCCGTGAAATCGTCCCGGCTCAGGCCATGGTGGCGCATCTTCAGATACAGCGTCTTGCGAGTGATCCCCAGCCGCTCCGCCGTTTCGCCGACCCGTCCGCCGCAACGGGCAAGCGCGTCCTCGATCAACTGCTTCTCTATGCGGTCGATCTGGTCGGCCAGCGGCTCGATCTCCGCCGTTCCGGCCGCCGACAGGGCGGAAGAGGCTGGCGTGAGGCCGTCGCCCAGCCCCAGCGCCACCCGTTCGGCGACATTGCGCAGTTCGCGGACGTTGCCCGGCCAGGCGTGGGCGGCGAGGCGACTGAGCGTGGCTGCGTCGAGCGGCGGCGCCGTCCGGCGCGACCGGGTCGCCGCGGCGTCGAGGAAATGGCGGAACAGCAGAGACACGTCCTCCCGCCGTTCCCGCAACGGGGGCAACGGAACGGTGACGACGTTCAGCCGGTAATAGAGATCCTCGCGGAACCTGCCTTCGCCCGCCAGCTTGAGCAGATCCACCTTGGTGGCGGCGATCACCCGCAGGTCGAGCGGGATCGTCCGGTTGGCGCCGATGCGCTCGATGGCGCGTTCCTGCAGGACACGCAGCAGCTTGACTTGGAGATGCATCGGCATGCTCTCGATCTCGTCGAGGAACAGGGTGCCGCCGGCCGCGAACTCCAGCTTGCCGATCCGCCGTCCTTGCGCGCCGGTGAAGGCGCCCGGCTCGTGGCCGAACAGCTCGCTCTCGATGATGGAATCGGGCATGGCGCCGCAGTTCAGCGCCACGAAATTGCCGCTCCGCCGCCGCCCGGCCTCGTGCAGGCTGCGGGCGACCAGCTCCTTGCCGGTGCCGGTCTCGCCGAACAGCAGAACATCGACTTCCGCATCGGCGAGGTTCGCAACGGCGGCACGCAGGCGCTCGATGGCCGGCGAGCGGCCGATGATGCGTCCCTCCAGCCCGCCGTCGGCGAGCTGGGCGCGCAGGCGCCGATTCTCCAGAACCAGCGCGCGGTGGTCCAGGGCGCGCCTCACCACCTCGACCAGATGTCCGGGTTCGGCGGGCTTCTCGATGAAGTCGTAAGCGCCCTCGCGGACCGCACGGATTGCCATGGCGATGTCGCCGTGCCCGGTGATCAGCACGACCGGAACCTCCGGATCCACCGCGCGGATCCGGTCCAGCAGGGCGAAGCCGTCCATGCCCGGCATCCGCACGTCGGTCACCACGATTCCTGGCCAGGATGCTCCGAGCCGTGCCAAAGCCGCCTCGGCCTCCGTCACCGCCAGCACGGCCAGCCCTTCCAACTCCAATGTCTGGCGGCTGGAATCGAGCACTTCCGGATCGTCGTCAATCAGCAGGACGGTCATGGCGGGGCTTTCACGCACGGATCAGGGTGAGGACGAAGGCGGTTCCGCCGGGGCCGCTCTCGGCCACCGACAGCACGCCGCCGAAGTCGCGGACGATGTTGTACGAGATCGACAGCCCCAGACCCAGCCCCGTTCCCATCGGCTTGGTCGTGAAGAACGGATCGAAAATCTGCCCGGCCAGCTCGGCGGCGATCCCGGGACCGCTGTCGCGCACCTCGATAAGGACGGTGTCGGGTTCCCCGGTCTGCACGCCGCCCGAGGCCTCCGCCCGGATCAGGATGCGGCGGACCGGGGCGGCGGCCACGGCATCCAGCGCATTGCTCAGCAGATTGACCAGGACCTGCTCCAGCCGAACCTCCTCGGCACGGACCCGCAAGGGGGTCTCGGCATCCGGCAGTTCGACCGCGACGGCAACCGCCTCTTCGCGCAAACGATCGCCGAACAGCGACAGCGCCCCCTGGATCACCGGCCCCAGTTCAACCGCACCCAGCCGGGTATCGGGGCGCCGGGCGAAGCGCTTCAGGTGGTTCGTGATGTTCGCCATGCGGGACGTCAGGTCGGCGATCTTGCCCAGATTACCGCCGGCCTCCTCCGTCCGGCCAAGCTCGATCAGCTTGCGGCCGTTGTGGGCGTAGGAACGGATGGCGGCGAGCGGTTGGTTCAGCTCATGTCCGACGCCGGCGGCAAGCTGGCCGAGTGCCGCCAGCTTGCCGGCCTGGACCAGTTCCGCCTGCGCCTCGCGCAGCTCGCGCTCGGTGCGCCGGTGCTCGGCGATGGCCCGTTCGAGCCGGTCGTTGGTGGCCCGGAGGTCCGCGGTGCGCTCCTGCACCGTGCGTTCCAGGATGTGCTGGGCCTCCACCCGCTCGGTCATGTCGGTCAGCGTGACGATGAAGCGCTGCTGCTGGCGGCGCCAGAAGGGACGGACGCCGACCTGCACCGGCACGGCCCCGCCGTCCGGACGCCGCCCGGTGGTCAGGATCGACAGGGCCGGCGCGGCGCCCTCCTCGGGACCGGCGGACGCCTGGGCGAAGAACGCCGTGACGCGGGCGGCGCCCTCGGCGTCAAGCCGGTCGGCAAGGCGGGGCGCCCCTCCACCCTGCTCGGCACGACCGTCGGACGGCGGGGCGATCAGGGCGGCGGCGAGCGGGTTGACGAACTCAATCACGCCATCCCCGTCGGTGATCGCCAGACCTGCCTGGGCGTTGTCGATCATCGCTTGGGCATTCGCCTCCTCCACCGCGATGGCCGTGTCGCGGAAAACCAGAAGCGCCGCCGCCATGTCCGACAACTCGTCGTTGCCGCCCAACGGGATCTCAGCCTTCAGGTCCCCGGCGGCGATGGCGCGGGCGGCGTCCCCCAGCCGGGTCAGGCGGGAGATCAGATTGCGATTGACGTAGAGCCACGCCACCAGCACAGCCACCAGCAGGCTGACCACGGCGCTCGCCAGCAGGGAGGAGCGGCCGAACGCGATGGCCTGGGCGGAGCGCCCGGCGGCGGCGCGGGAATCGCTTTCCACCGCCTGGACCTGCCGAGCGATCAGGCCATTCAGCCGGGCCACGATGTCCCGGTTCTGGGCGAGCAGATCCTGCCCACGGGCGGTGGTCTCCAGCTCTTCCCGGCGCAACGCCGGCACACTGCCGTCCGCCCCGCGGGCGAGGGCGAGGAGTTGGCCCACCACCTGCCCCAGCGACACGCCGTCGGGCCAGTCGGCCAGCGCGGTGAGGTCGCGTTGCAGCCGGTCGGCGGTCTCGTCGAGGAATCCGGCATTGTCGTCCAGCATCTCAGGCGTGGCGAGCGTCGCCGCCCGCGCGATCAGCCCGACCGCAAGATTGCCGTTGGCGCCGATCTGCAGCACCGCCTCGCTCCGCCGGTTCTCTTCCCGCAGGACGCGGACGGCATCCGCCGACGGCTTCCCACTTTCTACCGACGCCAGCGCGCTCTGGATGTTGAAGCGCGCGTCCGCCACCAAGGGTTCGATCTCGTCGAGGAAATCAGCGTGCAGCCAGCGCAGACGCTCGATGGCCTCCTGGTTGCGGCGGCCAAGCGCCAAGCGGTGACGTACCGTGCCGTCCAGCTCCGACAGATTGCGGCTGAGCGCATCCACCACCGGACGCAGGCCGGGAACGCCGCCTTCGATGGCGTCCGTCAGTGAATGCAGGGCGGCCAGACGGCGGCCCAGCGCCTCGCGGATCGCGTCCATCTCGGCCTCCGTCCGGCTGCCGGCCAGGACGGGAGCGGTGGCGATGATGGCTCCACCCTCCTCCGCCAGCTTGGCCGCCAGGCCCAGGGCAGGCAGGTGGCTTTCGGCGAACTCGTCGAGCGTGCCGCCCAGCCGGTCATAGGACAGCCAGCCGAGCGCGCAGGCCACAACCGACAGGACCGCGACGGCGACGAAGGCAAGAAAGAGGCGAACCCGGATGCCGAAGCGTACCGGCCACGTCCCGCCACCCATCGCGGACGGCGGGGCCGCCTGGACACTTGCCTGGGCGCTCATGGCCATCCCCCCTCTCCGGCCGCCACGCGCAGGATGACCAGGGCCCGTTCGGATGCCGACAGAGCCGCCTCCAGCCGGTCTTTGGAAAAGGCTCGCCATTCCGCCTCCAGCTCTCCCTGCCGTGCCGAAACCGGCATGCCGCGGGCGGGACGGCGCAGCGCGGCGGAAAAGGCCGGATCGGCAGCCTGGGCGGCGCTGACCGGAACCCCGGTGGCGGCCTTTCGCGCGGCGCGAAGCAGGTCGCGCGCCACCGGATCGGGGGTGGTGGCGAGACGGGTTTCACCCTCGTGGATCAGTTGCCAGACACGGTTGAGCGTCTTCACCCGGAAGGTGATCAGCTCGTCGAACAGCAGGTTGACCAGTTCGTAGCGACGGCTGGACAGGCCCCGGTCGAACAGGAAGAGGTCGTCGCCGGTTTCCCGTGCATAGGGATTGGGGTAGCCGGCGGGTGCGTCGGCATAGCTGTCCGGACGCACCGGCAGCCGTCCGATGTCGGGACGCAGCATCAGTTCCTGCCCGGCTTGCGACAGCAGGAAATCGACGAAGACATTCGCCCCCGCCGGATTGGGAGCACCGCGCAGAATCGCGACGCTGGCCGGCAGGAACACGCTGTCGACCGGATAGGCAAACCGCAAGCCGCCTGTAGCAGGTTGCTTTTCTTCCACCTCCGGCCCCTGCTCCGCCGATTGGCCTACCCCTTGTCCCAGAAAATCGATGGCCAACCCGATGCCGAAACGACCCTTGGCAACCCCTTCCACCACGCCGTAGCTGCGCGCCGTCACCGTGGCAAGGTTGCCTGCGATTTCAAGCCATGTCGCCCAGCCGTGCTCCCAGCCCTGGAGTTGCAGCACCGTCTCCACCATCAGATGCATGGTGCCCGACCGCGACGGCGCTGTGATACCCAGGTGCCGGGCATATCCGGGACGCCGCAGATCCTCCCATCCCCGAGGAGCGGCAATCCCGTGCCGGTCGAGGTAGGACTGATCCCAGACCAGCCCGTAACCGGACAGCGCGAAGCCGAGATAGGTGCCGTCAGGATCGTCGACCGGCTGGTTGCCGATGGTCGACGGGGCACCGGTCGGCCGGGATGCGATCGGGGTCAGCAATCCCGCCGCCTTCAGAACCTCGAACGCATCCGGGGCAGAGGCCCAGAAAACATCGACGCCCTCGCCTTCGCGGTCCTGCAGCCGGGTGATCGCCGCAGTGGTTTTGGTGTTGATCACGCGCAAATGCCGGTCGGGATGAGCGCGCTCGAAGGCTTCCCGCACCGGCTCGTAGAATCCGGCGGGAAACGACGTCAAGACGATGATCGTCCCCGATTCCGTGCCCGTCAGGTCCCGACCTGCTGCTGCGACCGGGGCCAGCAGAACCAAGACGACCGCCAGCCTGCGCGCCAGGTGTCCTCCGCGGCGCAAGACCCAGCTCAGCCCTGCACTCGGATCGCGCGTACGACCGTCCATGCTACCTCCACCGACCACGGCTCCGGAACCGTCCAACACCTCACAGTGCAATGAACTTGTCCAGTTCTGAGCGACGGTGGCGGTTCCGGCGGACAACTTGTTACACACATGATGGCTGTGTTGCATCAGCGGGGCCGACATCGATCCCGCCGCACATGCGCAGCCGAGGCTAGGTCGTTGTTTCCGGAAATCTCACTCGGTGGAAGCGTCTGCCGACCGAGGCACCGGCGCATTGGCCGCGAATGCGGGAATCGTGCGCAAGGTCGCGACGACGGCGGCGATGCGTGGCCAATGCTCAAGAGGAAGGCCCGCCCGCTCCGCGTTGACGGCTTGCGGGAAGAGGACGACGTCCGCGACCGACGGAGCGTCCCCAACGGCGAACCGTCTCTCCGGCTGGCGGGACAACAGGGCTTCGATCGCAGTCAATCCTTCCTGAATCCAGTGGCGGTTCCAGTCCCCGACGGTCATGGAATCGGCGCCCGGAATGGTGCCCAACCGCTTTGCCACGCGGGGCGGCAAAAGGGGATGGATGTCCGATGCGATGGACAGGGCCACCGACCGCGCCAGGGCGCGTTCGGCCGGATCAGCCGGTAAAAGCGCCGGTTCGGGAAACCGCTCGTCGAGATACTCGACAATGGCCAGCGATTGCGTGATCAACGCGCCGTCGTCCGTCAGAAGCGCCGGCACGAGACCCTGCGGGTTGACCGCAAGGTAATCGGCGCTCCGGCTGCGCGCCTCGGCACCGAGGATGGAAATTGGGACGCTCTCGACCACCACCCCCTTCAGGGCCAGCGCAATCCGCACACGGGCGACGGCGGAGGAAATCCGGTCTTCGAACAGCTTCATGTCTTCGTCCTCACTGTTGGGGCGTGGTCACCGCTGCCGATGCGTCGACAGGCTGGTGTGAAAAGGGTGCGACAGAGGAAGGGAGGGGCTGCGAGAGCAGCGCCAGGATGGAAGGCGCCTCGCGGGGGTCATCGTCCCAGGCGCAGGGGGCGGCAGCGAGCCCGATGGCCGCCGCCATTGCCAGAAGAACACGCATCGTGCTGTCTCCCACAGTGTATGCATGATAATAGTTATGATCGTAATCACATCGGCGTGCCGCCAAGGTCGGCGGGTGCGGCGATGGTGATCAGGACAACCGAACTCCCGGTGACGACATGAGCCGCAAGACCGCCAGCACTCCCGCCGCCCCCGCCTCCGACACGCCGGCCGCTCCGCCGGCCGGGAGGTCGCAATCCGCCAGGCTGGCGGATTTCATGTGCTTCACGATCTATTCGGCGAACCTCGCCTATTCGCGGGTCTACAAGCCGGTGCTGGAGCAGCTTGGCGTCACCTATCCCCAGTACATCACCATCATCGCCCTGTGGGAGGAGGATCGGCAGACCGTCAAGAGCCTCAGCGAAACGCTGTTCCTGGAGCCCAGCACCATGACGCCGATGCTCCAGCGGCTGGAGGCGATGGGCTATGTCACGCGGATGCGCGACGATGAGGACGAACGCAGCGTGCGCGTCTCGCTGACCGAGGCGGGGCGCCAGCTTCGCGAGAAGGGTCTGGGCTTCGGTGAGTTGACGGTGAAGGCCTCCGGACTTCCGCCCGACGAGTTCCGCGCGCTCCAGAGAGCGGTCGCCCGATTGCGCGACAACCTCCGGGAGGCCGGCAAGTGAAGGAGCGTGGATGCAAAGGTCCGGGGCCATGCGGGTTTCTCCTCAGCCGAAGGTGAAGGCGTAGGCGTCGACTCCGGGGTCGAGAAAGCGTACTTCGAAGGTCCGTTCCCGCACCGCGCCCGCCTGCCGCACCAGTTGATAGAGTTTGGTTTCCGAAACGGTGCCATAGCCCTCGGCATCCGTATCCGTTCCGTGATCCGGCCCGGGTGCCATGCCGCCGATGGTGACCTGGAAACGCACGGGCTTGCCGTCCTGGGCGGGACCGAGGATCAGGTGCAGGTCGCGCGCCCGGAAGCGGTAGACGATCGCCCCGCCCGCCCGGTTCAGCCGGGCCTGCTCGGCCCCGACCGTCCAGTTGCCGGAAAGCCCCCAGCGGTTGAGCCGCAGCGCACCGACCGTGTAGTCCTGCGGCCGGTCGATGCCGTCCCGTTCCGGCGATGCGAAGTTCGCAGCCTGCCGATAGCCGACATAGGTTTCGCCGGAGCGGATATCGTCGAGGTCGGCGGGCGCCTGCGCGCCCTGCCCCGCCGGGCTGACGAGCCTTCCATCCTCGTCCCGACGTCCGGCGGCCTCTGCCAGCAAATCCTGGATGACCCGTTCGGTCTGCTCGTACCCGCCCTCACCGAACTGATGATGGCGGATCCGGCCCGTGGCATCGGCGATGTAAAAGGCCGGCCAATAGCTGTTGCCGAACGCCCGCCAGATGCGGAAATCATTGTCGATCGCCACCGGGTAGGTGATGGCGAAATCCCGCAACGCCTTCTCCACGTTCGCGATCCGCTTTTCGAAGGCGAATTCCGGGGCATGGACACCGACCACCACCAGCCCCTGGTCCCGGTACTTCTCCGCCCATGCCCGCAGGTACGGCAGCGTCCGGATGCAGTTGATGCAGGAGTAGGTCCAGAAATCGATCAGCACGACCTTTCCCCGCAGTTCCTCCGCGGTGAGCGGCTTCGAGTTCAGCCAGTCCGTCGCACCGTCCAGGGAGGGCAGAAGGCCCTCGACCGGCAGGCTGCTGCGATAGACACGCCGGGCA
Source organism: Azospirillum sp. TSO5 (assembly GCF_003116065.1). Classification (NCBI taxonomy): domain Bacteria; kingdom Pseudomonadati; phylum Pseudomonadota; class Alphaproteobacteria; order Rhodospirillales; family Azospirillaceae; genus Azospirillum; species Azospirillum sp. TSO5. Next base: position 85,950 of record NZ_LGQY01000020.1, read on the forward strand.
TCGGCGAGCGCGAGGCCCGTCCCGGACGTCTCCAACACACCCGACGTTCCGGAAGCGACCGGGACAGAGGCAGGGGCAAACCTGTTGATCAGCGATTGTTCGACTCCCGTTGTGCCGGCATAGGACAGGCGGGCCAGCAACCCGGTGTCGAGCCCCAAGGCGATGACGCCGACACCGGCAAGGACGGCAATGCCCAGTCCCTGGCGGAGACGCTCCCCAACGCCAAGCGACCGCTTCATTGCCGTCAGCACCCGGCCGCCTGCAAGAAGGGCGAAGGTCAGGGATGTCGCAGCACCCGCCGCATAGGCCGCCAGCAGTAGGGTGGTTTGCAGGCTGGCGCCATGAAGCGCGGCACCGGTCAGGACCAGCCCGAGGATCGGCCCGGCGCACGGCGTCCAGAGCAGACCGGTGGCGACACCCAGCAGAAGCGATCCGCCAACGCCGGCCCGAGCGGACAGCCGATTACCGGCGGCGACAAGCGGACGGCTGAGCATCGCCGCGGCGCGGGGCGACAGGAGCGTCCATCCGAACAGCGCCATCAGCGCGATGGCGGCGGCCCGCCCGGCCCCGTTTGCTTCTACCGCCCAGCCTCCGCCGACGGCGGTCAGCGTGGCGACCCCAGCGAAGCTGGCCACCATGCCGAACAGCATCGGCAGGATGCCGCGGAGCAGCGGCTGCCCCGCCCGGGAAAAGACGAAGGTCACGACCGGCAGGATGCACGGGCTGACGATGGTCAGGGCACCCGCCAGGAAGGAGACAAGAAAAAGGATCATGACTGAACCCTTTCGGGGGCCGGGTGCGGCTTCGCGCCCGCCCCGCAAATCATGGGAAGATCAATTCGAGACCGCCTCGGCCGCCTCGACGATCAGGGTGGCGACGGCCTCGGGCTTGGCGGCGTAGACGGCATGGCTGGCCTCGACCGACCGGACATGGCTGCCGGCCCGGCGGGCCATGTCCAGTTCCAGCTCCGGATTGATCGAGCGGTCGGCGGTCGCCACCAGCGCCCAGCTCGGCTTTGATTTCCATGCCGGCTCCCCGGCCGGCGCTGTGAAGGCATCCTTCGCCGCGAACACCTGGGAGTGGGCGAGGAAGGCCGCGTCGGCCGTCGGAAGGTCGGCGGCGAAGGCACCGGCGAAGGCCGGCGGGTCAAGATAGAGATAGCCGTCGGCGGTGCCCTTGACGGCACCCGGTTCGGCACCGGGCACCGGCTTGCTCTCGGCCAGTTTGGCGAGGCTCTCGCCCTTGTCCGGTTCGAAGGCGGCAACATAGACCAGTGCGGCGACATGGCTGTCGCTCCCGGCCTCGCTGATCACCATCCCGCCATAGCTGTGGCCGACCAGGACGGCCGGGCCGGTCTGAAGCGAGAGGACGCGGCGGGTGGCCGCGACATCGTCGGCGAGCGAGGTCAGCGGCTGCTGAACGATCGATACGGCATAGCCCCTGCCGGTCAGGATGTCGGAGACCTTGCGCCAGCCCGAACCGTCGGCGAAGGCGCCATGAACGATGACCACGGACTTCACCGGGGCGGCGGCGGCCGGCGACCAGGGGACGGCCAGCGACAGGGCCAGACCGAACAGGGCAACCGGAACTTTGCACGGAAGCATGGATGTGTCTCGTTATGTGATTTGCGTCATAATCATTATTTTGATAAGTACATTCACGGAAGGCAGGCTGTCCAGACGGAACGATGCGGACGCCGGCGTGCGGCAGGGAATTTTTGTACCGGCATGTATCAGGCGATGGGGCGGATACAGACCGACACAAACCACCGGACGCGGGCAGCACTCCACCCGTCATAAGACCGCCGAACAGCAGCGGGGTTCGACCGAATGGATCACATCGACCACGTCCTGATCGTCGACGACGATCGCGACATCCGGGAACTGGTTTCCGGCTATCTGAAGAGGAACGGCCTGCGCGTGACCCTCGCCGCCGACGGCCGGCAGATGCGTTCTTTTCTGGAGCGCGACCTGGTGGATCTCATCGTGCTCGACATCATGATGCCGGGCGACGACGGGCTGGTTCTGTGCCGGGAGCTTCGCGCCGGGCGGCATGCCGCGACGCCGGTCCTGATGCTCACCGCGCGCAACGACGAGATGGACCGAGTCCTCGGCCTGGAGATGGGGGCCGACGACTATCTGGCGAAGCCGTTCGCCGCACGCGAGCTGCTGGCCCGCATCAAGGCGATCCTGCGCCGGGCGCGCATGCTGCCGCCCAACCTCCAGATCAGCGAGGCCGGACAGCTGTTGGGCTTCGGCACTTGGCGACTCGACACCGTCGCCCGCCACCTGCTCGACCAGGACGGCACGGCCGTCGCGCTGAGCGGCGCGGAGTACCGGTTGCTGCGCGTCTTCCTCGACCACCCGCAACGGGTCCTGTCGCGCGACCAGCTCCTCAACCTGACGCAGGGGCGCGAGGCGGAGCTGTTCGAACGGTCGGTCGACCTGCTGGTCAGCCGGCTCCGGCAGCGGCTGCGCGACGACGCGCGCGAGCCCAGCCACATCAAGACGGTGCGCAACGAAGGCTATGTCCTGGCGATGCCGGTGGAGATCATGAGGGCACGGTCATGAGGGACGCGGTCATGACGGGCGCAATCCGCCGGCTCCATCGCGTCCTGCATCCGCCGCGTACCTTGCGCTGGCGGCTGTTCCTCATCCTCTTGACCGGGCTTGTCCTGGCGCATGGATTGTCCTTCGGCGCGCTGGTCCTGGAGCGCGCCAGTGCCGCCAAGGCGATGATGCTCGGCGCGCTGGAGCAGGATGTGGCGACCTCGGTCGCCTTGCTCGACCGCCTGCCGCCGGAGGAGCGCGGCCGTTGGCTGGCGGTGCTGGAGCGGCGCACCTACCGGTACGAGCTTGGCCCCGGCCTGCCGGGCGTGCCGGACTTGGGCAGCCGCGGCGCGGAGATCGCCCGCGCCATCAACGGCGGTGCCGGCCCCGACTTCCCGGTGGTGGTCGAGACCATTCCGGGCGACCGCCCGCATCTTCAGGCCCATGTCACGCTTCGCGACGGCTCGCCGGTGACAATCGACGTGACACCGGCGCTCATGCCGCTCGCCGCCTGGCTCCCCCTTCTGCTGACTGCCCAGCTCGTGCTGCTGGTTCTCTGCACCTGGGTCGGCGTGCGGCAGGCGATCCGGCCATTGGCGCGCTTCGCCAAGGCTGCCGAGACTCTCGATCCCGGTGGCACGTCGGCGCGGCTGGAGGAGGACGGCCCGAGCGAAGTCGCCCATGCCGCGACCGCTTTCAACGCCATGCGGGACAGGATCGCCCATTACATGGAGGAGCGCGTGCGGATCCTCGCCGCCATCTCCCACGACCTCCAGACGCCGATCACCCGCATGGCTCTGCGGGTCGAGATGGCGGAGGACAGCCCGGAGAAGGAGCGGCTGCTCCGGGATTTGTCGCAGATCGAACGGCTGGTGCGCGAAGGGGTGGCCTATGCGCGCAGCGCCCATGGCGATGTCGAGACGCCGGCCCGCATCGACGTGGGGTCCTTCGTCGAAAGCCTCGCCTTCGACTATCAGGACATGGGCAAGCCAGTGACCGTCCACGGGCTCTCCGACGCGGTCTTGACCACCCGACCGCACGCGCTGCGCCGCATTCTGACCAACCTGATCGACAATGCCCTGAAATTCGCCGGAGAGGCCGAGATCATGGTGACCCGGGACAGCACCGGCCGGATCGGCGTCGCCGTCCGCGACACCGGTCCCGGCATTCCCGAGCATCAGCTCACCGCCGTCCTCCAGCCCTTCTACCGACTGGAACAGTCCCGCAACCGTGACTCCGGAGGAACCGGACTGGGGCTCGCCATCGCTCACCAGCTGGCGCTGGCGATCAGCGGGTCGCTGACGCTACGGAACCGGCGCACCGGCGGCCTCTGTGCCGAGGTGACGCTCGGCTGACGGGCGGGCTAACCGTTTCCGAAGGCAGTGGCGAAGACCGCCCAGCGCTCCTCGAACAGCCGCAAGAGGGACGGCACGTTCCCCCCCCTGTCATCGCCGAGCCGCAGCCGGTTGTTGACGCCCTCCAGCAGGTCGACCAGGATCCCGCAGACCCAAGCTGGATCGCCGGGCCGCAGTTCGCCCGCGCCTTGGGCGGCGGCGACGCATCCGACCAGCGGTTCCAAGGCATCACGCGACCAGCTCGCCAGCCGCTCCCGGAGAACCGCCGAGATCGCAGCCTCGGCGCTGACGGAGAGGTAGAAGGCGGCGTAATCGCGCGACGACCCGATCTCGACATAACGGAACGCGGCGCGGCGCAACGCGTCGAGCGCCCCCTTTCCCTCCTTGCCATCGGCGGCGGACAGCAGCGCGTCGCGGAACCGCCCGACGTCACGCCCGACCACCGCTTCGAGGAGGGCGGCTTTGTTGGGGTAACGGCGATAAAGCGTGTGCTTGGACACACCGAGTTCGGCCGCAATCTCTTCCAGACCGCTGTTGGCGACGCCCTTGCGGCAGAAGACGGCCCTGGCGCCATCGAGGATGCGCGCATCGATGGCCGCGGCCTGCTCCCTGGTCGGCCGTCCTCCTGGCTTGCGTCCGCCGGTGTCCACGTTCACATCCCTTCAGCTCTCTATCGGCCAGCAAAACAGCACAGGTCCGTTGCGTTTTCCATCGCCATCTGGTATCAGCACGATTACGTGCTGATATTCTGACTCCAACAAGGGGCGACGCATGGCATCAATCTCCCTATCCCGGATCGGTTGGGCCACGCCTGACGGCCACAGCGTCCTGACCGGTGTCGACCTGAATTTCGCACAAGAGCGCACCGGCCTCGTCGGGCGGAACGGCGTCGGCAAATCGACCCTGTTGAAACTCATCACCGGAGAACGTCAGCCGCTCACCGGCACCGTCCGGGTCACCGGCACGCTCGGCCTGCTGAAACAGGCGGTCCGACCCAGCGAGCGGGAAACGGTGGCCGATCTGTTCGGCGTGGCCGGGGAGCTCGCCCTCCTACGCCGCGCCGAGGCTGGGACAGCAAGCGTGGAGGAACTGGCGGACGCCGATTGGACGCTGGCGGAGCGCATCACCGCCGCCCTGGCCCGCGTCGGGCTTGATGCCGCTCCCGAGTCCCGGCTGACGGAACTCTCCGGCGGCCAGCGGACGCGCGCCAGCCTTGCCGCGGCAATCTTCGCCGCACCGGATTTCCTGCTGCTTGACGAGCCGACCAACAACCTCGATCGCTCCGGCCGCGAGGCGGTGATCGCCCTCCTCGCCGGCTGGCGGGCTGGAGCGATCGTCGTCAGCCATGATCGCGAGCTTCTCGACCGGATGGACGCCATCGTCGAACTGACCTCGCTGGGTGCCACCCGATACGGCGGCAACTGGACGCGCTATCGCGAGCGCAAGGCGACGGAACTGGAAGCCGCTCAACAGGATCTGGCCCACGCGGAAAAGCAGGCGACCGAGGTCCGGCGCAAAGCGCAACGCGCGGCGGAGCGGCAGGACCGGCGTGATGCGGCCGGGTCACGGAAGGCGGCGCAAGGCGACATGCCCCGCATCCTGCTGGGCGCGCGCAAGAGCAATGCCGAGGCCAGCCGGGGTGCCGGCGCCAAACTGGCCGACCGCCAGCGGGCGGAGGCCGAGGGAGCGCTCGCATCGGCACGGTCCCGAATCGAGATCCTGCAGGACCTCTCGGTGGCGCTGCCGCCAACCGGGCTCCCGGCCAATAAAACCGTCCTGCGGCTGGACGGGGTCACCGCCGGCCATGACCCGGACCATCCGATCATCCGCGATCTGTCCTTCACCATGGAGGGGCCGGAACGGGTCGCCATCGTCGGGCCGAACGGATCGGGCAAGACGACGCTGGTGACACTGATCGCCGGCGGGATTGGGCCGATGCGGGGGACGGTTTCGGTCGCCGTCGACTTCGCCATGCTGGACCAGCGCGTCGGCATCCTCGATCCCGATGCGTCGATCCTCGACAACTTCCGGCGCCTCAATCCCGGCGCAACCGACAATGCCTACCGGGCGGCACTCGCCCGCTTCCTGTTCCGGGCGGACGCGCCCCTGCAACAGGTGAGAACGCTGAGCGGCGGGCAGATGCTGCGCGCCGGCCTCGCCTGCACGCTGGGCGGCCCGCGGCCACCGGCACTGCTGATCCTGGACGAGCCGACCAACCACCTGGACGTTGAGTCGGTCGAAGCCATGGAGGCGGGGCTGAGATCCTATGACGGCGCCATCCTGCTGGTCAGCCATGACAAGACGTTCATGACCAACATCGACATCAACCGGCGGTTGAATCTCGGCTCAGCGAAAGGCGACGGCCCATAGCCTCTGCCGGCATGACCGATCCGGGACAGGGTCGGGACGATCCCCTCCATCGGGACTTTGTATCCCACTGTATCCGAGGGGCCGGACGGTACAGACGCTTTCACCATGCCCCATGGCCGGACATGCGGGGGATACATCGGCCTCTCATGTTGCGGCCACGGATGAACGCATCTCGGGAGAGAAAGATGGTACGGAAACTGGAGACGGAAACCGCCGGCACAGCCCTGGTCGACCACGGGCGGCGGCGATTCATCGGCACGGCGACCTTCGCAGCGGCGGCGGCCGGCCTGGGGCTGGGAATGGGACGGGCGCAGGCCGCCGAAGCTCTTACCGCCCGGCCGGCGGCGGGCTCTTCCTCGCCCACGGGGTTTAAATCACTGAAGCAGATCAATGCCGGACCGCTCAACATCGGCTATGCCGAGGATGGTCCCGCCGATGGACCGGTGGTCCTCCTCCTGCACGGCTGGCCCTACGACATCCACAGCTATGTGAAGGTGGTGCCCATCCTGGCGGCGGCCGGCTACCGCCTCATCGTTCCCCATCTGCGCGGCTACGGCACGACGCGCTTCTTGTCCGCCGCAACGCCGCGCAACGGCCAGCAGGCGGCCATCGCCGCCGACATGATTGCCCTGATGGATGCGCTGAAGATAAAGACCGCAATCCTCGCCGGCTACGATTGGGGTGCCAGGACGGCGAACATCATGGCGGCACTCTGGCCGGAGCGCTGCAAGGCCATGGTATCGGTCAGTGGCTATCTGATCGGCAGCCAGGAGCTCAACCGGGCGCCGCTGCCTCCCAAGGCGGAGCTGCAATGGTGGTACCAGTATTACTTCGCGACCGACCGCGGCCGCGCCGGTTATGCGAAGTATACGCATGACTTCGCCCGGCTCATCTGGCAACTGGCCTCCCCGAACTGGGCCTTCGACGACGCCACTTTCAACCGGTCCGCGGCTTCCCTCGACAATCCCGACCATGTCGACATCAGCATCCACAACTACCGCTGGCGACTCGGCCTTGCGGAGGGGGAGGCGCAATATGACGCGCTTGAACGGGCGCTGGCGGCGTTCCCGACCATCAAGGTTCCGACGATCACCATGGAAGGCGACGCCAACGGCGCGCCGCACCCTTCACCGGACATGTACCGTGCGAAGTTCACCGGTCGATACGAGCATCGGTTGATCACCGGCGGCATCGGTCACAATCTGCCGCAGGAGGCGCCGAGAGCCTTCGCGCAGGCCGTATTGGATGTTGGCAAAGATTGACCGGGACCTGACCGCAAAAGTGGCACAGGCCTTCCCGGCTGGATGTCGATAATGCGGATGCCCATGAGTTCGCAGCCGACGCTGGCCAAGAGCCCGAAGCCGGCTGATGGTCACGAATCTTGCTTCGCGGCCCCCTGCCCGTGGGTATGGAGGACAGGGGGCTGCGGCAGGCCGAGCATGGATGCCATGCTACGGCGATGGCGGACGATGTCGGCCAAGCTATAGTCGTCCAGGACAGCCAGGAAGGCCTGCAACGCCTCATGCAGAGCGCTGCGCAGGTTGCAGGCCGGACTCAGTCGACAGAGGGGCGGGTCCTGAAGCGCGCCCATGCAGTCGACGATGGCCATGTCCTCTTCGGTGTAGCGGACGACGTCGCCGATCCGGATCTGCTCGGCCGGACGGCCGAGGCGCAGCCCGCCATTCCGTCCCCTCACGGTTTCGATATAGCCGCCACGCCCGAGATCGTTCGCCACCTTCATCAGGTGGTTTTTCGAAATGCCATACACCTGCGCAACCTCGCTGATGGTCGGCAACCCCTCCTGCCGCACAGCGAGGTACATGAGCAGGCGCAGCGCATAATCCGTATAGCTCGACAAGCGCATCGCCGACCAAACCTGTATAAATTCTACATCAATATAGCCGTGCTTCTTAAAACCTGCAATCGACCGTCCGATTCCGTCGGGACGGAACGCCGGCAGAAGCCGCGGTTCAATGGGCGCCGCCCCCGCCCAGATGGTCGGGCTTCTTCAGCAGCAGGGTCGCGAGCAGAGCGACCAGCAGGGCGGTGCCCAGCAGGAAAAATGCATCACTGAACGCCATGACGAAGGCCTGTTTGCGCACAACCGCACCGATGGCGACATAGGCGCGGCGCCCGGCTTCGAGCGGATCGGTGATGCCATGCGACTGGAAGTACCGGGTCAACTGCTCGATGCGGGCGACGGTCGCCGGCTCGAACAACGACACCGCGTGCGACAGGATGTTGGAGTGGAACTGCTCGCGTTTCGTCAGGAAGGTCTGCAGCAAGGCGATGCCGACGGCGCCTCCCAGGTTCCGCATCATGTTGAACAGGCCGGAGGCCGAGCCTGCGTTCTCCTTCTCGATGCCGGCGGTCGCCACCGCCGACAGCGGCGCGAAGACCAGCGCCTGCCCGACGGCGCGCACGATGTTCGGCACCAGCAGTTGGTCTGCGGCGTAGGACGTGGTCATGGCGATGTTCATGAAGGCGCTGCCGGCGAAGAGTGCGAAACCCACGGCGATCAGCAGCCGCGCATCGAATCGCTTCATCAGGCGCGGAACCAGCGGGATCAGCAAAAGCTGCGGCAGCCCGGTCCAGGCCAGTACGCTGCCGATCTGTTCGGCGTTGTAACCCTGGATGCGCGACAGATAGACGGGCAGGACGAAGACGGACCCGTAGAGCGCCACGCCCAGCATGAAGTTCGCAACGATGCCGAACCCGAAGTTGCGCCGCACCAGCAGCCGCAGGTTCAGCAGCGGCCGGGCGCTGCGCAGCTCGATCCACAGGAACAGCCCCAGCGAGACCGCCGCCACGACACTCAGCCGCAGAATGAAGGGCGAACCGAACCAGTCCTCCTTGTTGCCCTCCTCCAGCACAGTCTGCAACGTGCCGAGCCCCACCGCCATCGTGACGATCCCCGGCCAGTCGCCCGTCTTCAGCAGGCCGAGCTTCATGGGCGCGGGGTCCAGCGAGAAGGCCAGCAGGCCGACCATCACGGCGCCGGGGACCAGATTGACGTAGAAGATGTACTGCCAGCCCCAGTTCTCTGTCAGATAGCCGCCGATGGTCGGCCCGATCGCCGGGGCGAAGGTCGCCGACAGGGCGAACAGGGCGAGCCCGATCGACTGCTGCGCCTTGGGCAGAAGCGTGATGATGATGGTGAAGGCCATCGGGATCAGCACGCCGCCGCTGAAGCCCTGGATCGCGCGCAGGATGATCATCTGCTCCAGGTTCGCGGCAAAGGCGCAGAGGACGGAGAAGACGAGAAACAGCACCGCGTTGGTCAGCAGATAGCGGCGGATGGAGAAGACCTGGGCCAGCCAGCCGCTCAACGGGATCACGATGATCTCGGCCACCAGATAGGCGGTGGAGATCCAGCCGCCGTCGTCGATGCCGGCGCCGATGGCGCCCTGGATGTCGGCGAGCGAGGCGTTGACGATCTGGATGTTAAGCACCGCCATGAACGCGCCCAGCGTCGAGCCGGTCACGGCAAGCCAGTTGCGGGTGGAGGCGGTGCCGGCCGGGCCGGCTGCGGCAGGAATGGACATGGTCCTGGTCCTTTGTCCAGAGGGGGGCTCAGCTTGCGGGCGTCGCCGTTTCGCGGGTGTCGATGGTCGGCTCGACCGACATGCCGGGGCGCAGCAGACCCGACAGGGGGCCGGGATCTAGGACAATCCTCACAGGGATGCGCTGCACGATCTTGGTGAAGTTCCCGGTGGCGTTGTCCGGCGGCAGCAAGGCGAATTCCAGCCCGCTGGCCGGGGACAGGCTGTCGACATGGCCCTTCAGCTCGACGCCGGGGAAGCCGTCCACCGCGATCTCCACCGGCTGCCCGGCATGGACGTGGGTCAGCTGGGTTTCCTTGAAGTTCGCGACGACATAGACCGCCTGCAGCGGCACCACGGCCATCAACTGCGTGCCGGTCTGCACATACTGCCCGACCCGCAGCGAGCGGGCACCCACCGTACCGGAGATTGGGGCGGCGATGACCGTGTAGGACAGGTTCAGCCGCGCCTGCTCCAGCGCGCTGTGGCTGCGGTCGCGCTGGGCCACCGCCTTGCCGCGCTCGGTGACCAGAACCGCGATCTTGTTTTCGGCGGCAGCCAGAGCGGCACGGTCGCCACGCAACTTGGCCTGTGCCTGACCCAAGGTCGACTCCGCCTGCTGCGCCCGCTGGGTCGTGCCGTATCCGGTCCGCATCAAGTTGCTGTAGCGCGCGTTTTCCTTCTGCGCGAAAGCGAGGGCGACCTCGCTCGCCGCCACCTCGGCCCTCTCCTGCTCGATCAGCGACCGCTGCAGCACGATCTGGGCGTCCAGGTTGCGGATCGCCGCCTCCGTCGTCTCCAACTCCGCCCGTGCCTGATCCAGCGCCACGCGAAAATCGCGGTCGTCGATCCGCGCCAACGGCTGGCCGGCAACAACACTCTGGTTGTCCTGCACCAGCACTTCGGCGACATAGCCGGACACCTTGGGCGCGATCACTGTATGATCGGCTTTGACATAGGCGTCGTCGGTGCTTTCCAGATGCCGCCCGACCGTCCAGTAGCGATAGCCGGCGTTGCCCGACGCGGCGACGACGCCGAGGAGAGCCAGTGCGAGCGCCATGCGCTTCAGCGCCTTGCGCGTGCCGAGCGCGGCAGGCGCCGCTCCGGCCTCTTTGCCGTGAGTGAGTTCAACCATGGCACCGATCCTTTTCCGAGGGATTGCCGGGAGCCGTGGTCGTCCCGGACCGCGATGTCAGGATGGGTGCGGGGATGCCGGTTGAGAATTTGGGAAAGGCTGGAAAGATTATCCGGCGTGAGTTGATAATCGCGGCGAACCAAGGCGGCGGGGGTGCGCATGGACCGGCTGACGAGCCTGACGGCCTTTGTGCGGGTGGTGGAGTGCGGGGGCTTTTCCGCGGCGGCTCGGCGGCTGAACCTGTCCGTCACCATGGTGAGCAACCATGTCCAGGCGCTGGAGGACCGGCTGGCGGTCCGCCTGCTGAATCGGACCACGCGGCGTGTCAGCCTGACCGATGCCGGTCGGGCGTATTATGACCGCTGCGTCACCATCCTCGCCGAGCTGGAGGCCGCCGACGAGTTGGCCGTGGCGCTGACCGCGACGCCACGGGGCACCCTGCGCCTGCACATCGGCACACACCTCGCCCGCTTCATCGCACCGGTGATCGGCGATTTCGTCGCGCGCTACCCGGCGATTTCGGTGGAGTTGACCATCGGCGAGGCTTCGGTTGACATCGTGGACGAAGGGTTCGACCTGGCGGTGCACCCGTTGCAGCCGCAGAACACCAGCCTGATCTGCCGGCGGCTGACGCCCTGGCGGCATGTGCTGTGCGCGGCGCCGGCCTATCTGGAAAGGCACGGCATTCCCCAAAACCTGGAGGATCTGGCGAACCACAATTGCCTGCGCTACAGCCATTACCCATTCGGCAATGAGTGGCGTTTCACCGGCCCGGACCAGTCGGACCTGTCGGTACGGGTGTCGGGCAATCTGGTGACCAACAGCGCGGAAACCCTGCTGCTGGTCGCATTGAGCGGCGAGGGTTTGCTGCTACTGCCCAGCTTTATCGTACTGGACGCTTTGCGCAGCGGAGCCCTTTGCCGGCTGCTGCCGGACCACCGGCCGGTGGAGTTCGCCATCAACGCCATCTATCCGCACCGCGATCACTTGTCCACCAAGGTGAGAGCCTTCATCGACCTGCTGGCCGTACATTTCGCCCGGCATCGCGAATGGCTGAACCCCTTCGACCCCTCCTCTACGCGGTCGGGAGCCGGACCCGACGGATTGCCACCGCACCAGGACTGAACGGTCCCACCGGCGGCTTCGTCACGCGGTCGACAAACGCAGACAAGAATAATCTCCGTTTCTTGCTTGCGTGACAAAACGCGGACTGATACTGTCTGCGTTATTGGATGGGCAGCCGGATCGCGGTGATCCGCAAGGTTCGAACGCCCGCCGCCGCCATTTCCGGCTTTTCAATCGGGCACCGGACGCCCGTCGGACAGGAGAGGGACTCATGAAAATCGTCGTCATCGGTGGAACGGGGCTGATCGGTTCCAAGCTTGTCGCCATCCTGAGCGCCAGCGGCCATGAGGTCGTGGCCGCCTCGCCCAGCAAGGGCGTGAACACCATCACCGGCGAGGGATTGGACGAGGCACTGGCCGGCGCTGCGGTCGTCGTCGACGTGTCCAATGCCCCGTCCTTCGATGAAACGGTCGTGACCGATTTCTTCCGGACCTCCGGCGGCAATCTGGCCGCGGCCGAGGCGAAGGCTGGTGTCCGCCACCATGTCGCCCTGTCGATCGTCGGCACCGACAGCGTCGCCGACCTCGGCTATTTCCGTGCCAAGATGGAACAGGAACGGCTGATCGCGCAGTCCGGCATTCCCTACACCATCGTCCGCGCCACCCAGTTCCTGGAATTCCTCGCCGGCATCGCCGACGGCCATGCCGATGGCGACACGGTGCGGCTGGCGCCGGTGCAGTTCCAGCCGATTGCAGCGGACGATGTGGCCGCCATCCTGGCCGAGACCGCCCTGGCGCAGCCGCTCAACGGACGCATCGACATCGCCGGTCCGGACCGCGGTCCCTTCGCCGACATCGTCGGCCATTATCTCAAGGCCGTGGGCGACCGCCGCAGCGCCGTCGGCGATCCGGCAGCCCGCTATTTCGGCGGCAGCGTCACCGAATTTTCCCTGGTCCCCACCGGCCCGGCCCGCCTCGGCCGGATCGGCCTGACCGACTGGCTCGAACGGTCCAAGGCCGGCTCCTGATCGACTTTCCGCCCCCGGGGCCTCGTGACCCGGCGTCCAATCAAAACCGTCGATTTCTGAAGGAGCAGACCCATGAAGCGCTTTATCGCCCCCCTCTTGTTCGCGACCCTGCCGTTCGCCACGGCCCTGGCCGATACCCCCCAGTCGAAAAATGCCAAGGTGACTTTGGTTTACGAACACGCACTGCCCGACGTGCCCGGCAAGAGCGTCAAGGGCGTGCTGGTCGAATATGGTCCGGGCGGCTATTCGCCAGCCCATACCCATGCGAAGTCGGCACTCATCTACGCCACCGTGTTGGAAGGGGCGATCCGCAGCAAGGTCAATGACGGCCCGGCCAAAACCTATCGGGTGGGCGAGAACTTTACCGAACTGCCGGGCGACCATCATGGGGTCAGCGCCAACGCAAGCGACACCAAGCCGGCGAAGCTCCTTGCGGTCTTCGTGGTGGACACCGCCGATACGGAGCTGACCACGCCGGACAGGAAGTGACGGGGAAGTTGCGGAACAGGGACGGCTTGCGCTTTGAAACGCAGATTATTAATGTCCCTGTTCCTCTGTTTTCCATCGGAACCGGCCATGGCACATCTCACCGTCAGCGTCGAGTATAGCATTCACTGTCTTCTCTGGCTGGTCTCATCAGGAAACCAGCCATTGAGCAGCCGTGACTTGGCCGAACTGCAGGGCATTTCACCGTCTTTTCTTGCCAAGATCTTCCCGAAGCTTGAAAAGGCCGGACTCGTCATGGCCAGCGAAGGCGTGCGCGGCGGCTATCGGCTGGCCAAAGCGCCGGAGGACATCACCTTTCTGGACATCGTCGATGCGATCGAAGGCGACAAGCCGCTTTTCGATTGCCAGGAAATCCGCGGTCGCTGCGCGGTGTTCGGGGAGCAACCGCCCTCCTGGGCGACATCCGGTGTCTGTGCGGTGCATGCGGTGATGCTGCGCGCGGAAAAGGCGATGCGGGCGGAATTGGCCAAGGAGACACTTGCCAGTGTCGCCAATACATTTGGCCGAAAGGCCCCGCCGGAATTCTCCGACAAAATCGCACACTGGATGCAGGACCGGTTCAATGCCCGGACCTCGACACGCACGTCGCGATCCAAATGAATCGTCCGTCCTCCCCCAGGCGGGACGCTGAGCATCGGACATTGAGCTTGGATGCGGCGTCGGGACTGAGATAACGACCGTAACATTCATAATATATGATTGATTTTTGTCGCCGGCCATCATGTTGCCGTGCGACCGGCTCACGAACCTCATTAAAGAGTGCAGCACGTCGCCCCGTTCATCCGCGCTTCCTGGACATCCATCCAACTCCCGACGCCAAGTGCGACAATCTGTCCGCTCTTAAAGATACATTTTTAGCGCATATTATATCCACAACATCAAGCGGCCGGCGCCAACGGCGACACGCTCGATGCACCTGACACGTCACGCTGTGGACGCCGTCGACAACCGCCGACAGAGCGTACCGGCGCACAGGAGCCGAGGAGCTCAGATCATGAAGACCTTCATCCTCACCACGCATCACACGCCGCGCAACGTCAGTGACCGCATCGCGCTGGGCTTCACCAAGGCGCTGCGCCTGCTGGCCGACACCTTCTTCGCCAAGCGCTATGGACATCGCGCCATTGTGCTGGAAACAGTGGCGGCGGTTCCCGGCATGGTCGGCGCGACGTTGCAGCATCTGCGCTGCCTGCGCCGCATGCAGCATGACCAGGGCTGGATTCACACCTTGCTCGACGAGGCCGAGAATGAACGCATGCACCTGATGACCTTCATCGAGGTGGCGAAGCCGAACTGGCTGGAACGCGTCCTGATCCTGCTGACCCAGGGTGCCTTCTACAACGCTTTCTTCCTGCTGTACCTGATCTCGCCGCAGACGGCCCACCGTGTGGTCGGCTATTTCGAAGAGGAAGCGGTCATCAGCTACACCGGCTACCTCGCTGAAATCGATGCCGGCCGTCATGCGAACCCGCCGGCCCCGCGCCTTGCCATCGATTACTGGCAGCTTCCGGAAACCGCCACCCTGCGCGATGTCGTGCTCGCCGTCCGTAACGACGAGGCCAACCATCGCGACGTGAACCACGGCTTTGCCGATACGCTGGCCGGCCAGCAGTCTGCCAATGGGGATCACTGTGACGAACCGCGCAAGGCGGCTTGATCGAAAGTGTCAAGGTGGCCGTGTTCGCCCGCAATGCGAAAGTCCGGCAGAACCCGGCCGCCAAAGCTCCGGTTCCGACGCTGGCTGTCGCCGGTGAAGAACGTATTTGGGCGGTGCCGCTTTTCGTCTGATGACGTCATCTCTCAAGACTCGGGAGCCTCGGGAGTCCCGGCCCCATTCACTATCTCCAGCCACACGCTACCGAAGGCATTGCTCCAAAAGAGCATGCACGAGGATCTTGAGAAACCTCCGCCATGACCGTATCGTTCTTGTGCCGCAGATAGACTGCGGCGTTCTTTCAGCAAGGAGCTTGCTGAGCATGGTTTCTACCAACAGCACCGGACGCGAGTCCGGCACCCTGTCGTTGCCGAGGAAGACCGCGGTTCCCAATACCCAAGGCGCCCTGGCCACCAGAGCGGATAACGCCTTGGCATACGATTTTTTGGTCTTTGTCGGCCGCTTCCGCCCGTTCCATCTCGGCCATCTCACCGTCATGAAGCGGGCTCTGTCGCTGGGCCGGCATCTGATCGTGCTGGTCGGATCGTCGCGTCAGGCGCGCAGCCACCGGAATCCCTTCCGCTTCGAAGAGGTGCGCTCCTGCATAGCAGGTGCCTTCACCCCGGAAGAGTGGGAGCGCATCACGGTGCTTCCTCTCATCGACCGCTACAACGACCTGGAATGGATCCGCGATGTCCAAGCCGCGGTGCATGGTGTCGTCGTGCAGCACCATCGGCCTGCCGACGGCTCGCCCCCCAAGGTCGGGCTGATCGGTCATTCGAAGGACCACAGCAGCTACTATCTGCGCATGTTCCCGCAATGGGGCGCCGTAGAATGCATGAACTGCCGCGGGATTTCGGCCACGCCCATCCGCGACGCCTATTTCGCCGACGCGGCGGCGGCGCTGGAGGTATGGAAAGAGGCATTGCCCGCGAATGTCACCGCCTTCATGGCGGAGTTCGCGCGCACCGACGAGTACAAGCGGCTGGCCGAGGAAAGCGCCTATATCGCCAAATATAAGGCAGGCTGGGCCAACGCACCTTACCCTCCGACCTTTCTGACCGCCGATGCCGTGGTGGTCCTGTCCGGTCACGTCCTGCTGGTCGAACGCCGGGGCCTGCCCGGACGCGGCCTGTGGGCCCTGCCCGGCGGCTTCGTCGGTCAGCATGAGCGGATCAAGGACGCCATGATCCGCGAGTTGCGGGAGGAGACGAAGCTCAAAATTCCGGCGGGCTTTCTGGAGGGCGGCATCCGCGCCAGCCAGATCTTCGATCACCCCTACCGCTCGACGCGCGGGCGGACGGTGACGCAGGCCTTCCTCATCCAGCTCAAGCCCACCGACGAAGGTTTCCCCAAGGTGCGCGGCGGTGACGACGCCAAATCGGCCCGCTGGATGCCGATCGCGGAAATCGATCCCGAACAGATGTTCGAGGATCACTTCCATATCATCCAAACACTGATCGCGTTGTCCAACAACTGAGTGCGGTGTCCACCCGGCGCTGCAATCCAGCATGACGACCAAGCCCGCCGGACAGACCGGCGGCATTCGGCAAAGGAGCTTTGCCATGTCAACCACTCCGTCCACCACTCTGCGCATCGTCTGCATCCAGGCCAACCCCACGGTCGGCGCCCTCCGCGATAACTTCGCCATTATCCGCCGCCGCCGCGAGCAGTACCGCGGCAAGGCCGACCTGCTGGTGTTCAGCGAATGTTTCGGCACCGGCTATCCGCTTCAGGATCTGGTGCTGCGTCCGGGCTTCCGGCGCGATTTCCGCGCGGCGCTCGACGCGCTGGCGGCTGAAATGCGGGGCGACGGCGGACCGGCGGTGCTGGTCGGCGGTCCGCTCGACGGCGCCGCCCTGCCCTACAACGCCGCCTTTCTCATCGAGACCGACGGTTCGATGAAGATCGTGCTGAAGCACACGCTTCCAAATGATGAGGTCTACGACGAGAAGCGGGTTTTCGCCCCCGGCCCCCTGCCTTCGCCCGTCGATTTCCGCGGCTTCCGCCTGGGCATCGCCATCTGCGAGGATTTCTGGCACGGCAAGGTCGCCCAAGCTCTGGCGGCCGAAGGCGCAGAGGTGCTGATCGTACCGAACGGCTCGCATTTCAGGACCGGAAAGCAGGCGGTGCGGCTCGCCATCGGCCGGCGCACGGTCAAGGCCACGGGCCTGCCGATCCTCTACGTCAATCAGGTCGGCGGACAGGACAGCCTGGTGTTCGATGGGGGAAGCTATGTGATGGACCGGGTCGGGCTGGTGATCGCCCAAGCCGGCTTCCGGGAATGCGATTTCGAAATCACGCTGGAGCGCGGCGACGACGGAGGCGTCGATCTGCGGCGTGGCGACGTGCTCGGCATGCTGCCGAACAATTACCCCGACGAGACCGAAGCCATGTATCGGGCGTTGGTGCTGGGCTTGCGCGACTATGTGAACAAGAACGGTTTTCCCGGCGTGGTGCTCGGCATGTCGGGCGGCATCGACAGTGCTTTGTCGGCCATCGTCGCGGTGGACGCGCTGGGCGCCGGGCGCGTGCTGCCGGTGCGCATGCCGTCGCCCTACACCTCGGCGGAGAGCATGGAGGATGCCGAACGGGCCACCACCCTGCTCGGCACCCGCATGCTGACCGTGCCGATCGCGCCGGCGATGGCCGCCTTCGACGGCATGCTCGCCCCGGTCTTCAATGACCTGCCGGTGCCGTCGGCGGACACCACCTTCGAGAATGTCCAGGCGCGGGCGCGCGGCATGACCCTGATGGCGCTGTCCAACCGGCTTGGGCTGATGGTGCTGAGCACCGGCAACAAGAGCGAGATGAGTGTGGGCTATGCGACCCTCTACGGCGACATGTGCGGCGGCTATTCGGTGCTGAAGGACGTCTACAAGACAGTCGTCTTCCGTCTGGCACGCTGGCGAAACACGCACCGTCCCGAAGGCCTGCTCGGCCCGCAAGGTGCCGTGATGCCCGACCGCATCATCGCCAAGCCGCCGAGCGCAGAACTGCGCGAGGGGCAGACCGACGAGCAGGCGCTGGGCGCCTACGAGCATCTGGACGCGGTGCTCGCCACCATGGTCGAGGGTCTGAACGGGGCGGACCGCGCCGCCGAACTGGCGAGCGCCGCCGTCGCCCAGCCGATTTCCACCGCCTATGCCGAGCGCATCGCCCGCGTGACGGCGCGTGCGCAGTACAAGCGCGACCAGAGCCCTCCGGGCGTCGTCGTCACCGAACGGACCTACGGGCCGGGCTGGCGTCTGCCGGTCACCAACCATTACGGGCTGTGACCCGGTCAGCGAGAACAGGAGGTTTCAGCCATGCTCGTCAATTTCAGCAGCCGCGCCCACAACCACAATTTCGCCACCGACTTCATCGTCCGGTCGCTGCTAGACACCGACTGGTACAAGCTGGCGATGCTGCAGTTCATCTGGCGGCATTTCCGCGACGTGAAGGTCCGCTTCAGCCTGATCAACCGCACCCGCTCGGTGAAGCTGGCCCGGATCATCGACGAGGCCGAACTGCGCCGCCAGCTCGACAATGTGCGCTCGCTGCGCCTGAAGCGGTCCGAGGCGGTCTGGCTGCAAGGCAACACCTTCTATGGGCAGCGCGGGATCTTCCGGCCCGAGTTCGTCGCCTGGCTCGCCGACGACTTCGCCCTGCCCGACTACCGGCTGTCGGAGGAGGACGGCCAGTGGCGCCTGGATTTCGAAGGGTCGTGGGCAAGGACGACGATGTGGGAGATCTACGCCCTCAGTGTCATCAACGAGTTGAAGACGCGCGCCGCGCTCGCCAGCATGACCGAGACCGAACTCGACATCCTCTATGCCCGCGCCAAGGTCCGCCTGTGGGACAAGATCGAAAAGCTGCGGCCTCTCAAGGATCTCAGCCTGTCGGACTTCGGCACGCGACGACGCCACAGCTTTCTGTGGCAGGAATATGTGGTGGAAACGTTGGCGGCCGAACTCGGCCCGCGCTTCATCGGCACCTCGAACACCCACCTCGCCATGAAGCATGACTTGGAGGCCATCGGCACCAACGCACACGAGCTGCCGACGACGGTCGCCGCGCTGGCCCGGACTGATGACGATCTGCGGGCGGCACAGTACGACGTGTTGCGGCTGTGGCAGGAGACCTATGGCGGCGCGATGCTGGTGTTCCTGCCCGACACCTTCGGGTCGACCCAGTTCCTGAAGGACGCACCGGGTTGGGTGGCGGACTGGACCGGCATGCGGGTGGACAGCAAGGAGCCGGTGACGGCGGGCGAGGAATACATCGCCTGGCTGGAGCGCCACGGCCGCGATCCTCGGGAGAAGCGCGTCCTGTTCAGCGACGGGCTGGATGTCGAGGACATCGTGAAGCTTCACCGGACCTTCGGTGGCCGGATCCGCGACGGCTACGGCTGGGGCACCCTGCTGACCTCGGATTTCCGGAACTGCCACCCGCGCAACGGCCAGGGGCTCGATCCGCTGAGCCTCGTCTGCAAGGTGACCGCGGTCGAGGTTGACGGCGCCTGGAAGGGAGCGGTCAAGCTCAGCGACAATTACGAGAAGGCCACCGGCCCGGCTTCCGAGGTCGCCCGCTATCGCGCCATTTTCGGCACCGAGGGCGTCGCGAACGTCCCGGTGCTGGTCTGAACCGGGGGAGAGGAACCATGACCGAGACCATCATGAACCCGGCCGCCGCTCTGGAGGCCGTCGCCGCCGCCCTGCCGGTGCGCAGCACCAGCGTTTCGCTGGCCGGCAAACGGGTTGGCAAGCTCGACGTCGATCCGGTGAACGGGTTCGCCGCCATCGGCGGCGGCAATCTGGCGCCGCCGGTCGCCGATGCCCAGGTCAGCCGCATGATCGCCGAGATCGACCGCACCAACCGCCTGTTCATCGAGGCACACTATCCCATAGCGGTGTTCCTCGACACCCATGAACTGGGCAAACCAGAATACCCCTACCCGCCCCACTGCGAGGCCGGCACCGGCGAAGAGAATCTGGTCGAGGAGCTGTCCTGGCTGGACGGCGCTCCCGGCGTCACACTGATGCGCAAGGACTGCATCAACGGCGTTGTCGGGACGACCGACCTCGCGAGCGGGCGGAACCGGCTGTTCGACTGGATCGCCGCCAACTGCATTGAGACGCTGGTGGTGGACGGCATCTGCACCGACATCTGCGTGCTTCAGGCGGTGCAGGCCCTGCTGTCGGCGCGCAATCACGGCATGACCGGGCCGCTGCGCGAGATCCTGGTGTATGAGCCGGGATGTGCCACCTACGATCTGCCGCTGGACACCGCCCGCGACCTCGGCCTGCCGGACACCGCGGCCCACCCGCAAATGATCGCCCATCACATCGGGCTCTACCTGATGCAGGCGAGCGGCGCCATCATCGCCAACGAGCTTCTCTTCCGCGGCGCGTGACCGCAAGCACCGTCAGGGCGACGCGATCATGTGCGGGACGAAGCGGCTGGTATTGCCGGTGATCAGCGCGCGGTCCTCGCGAATTCCCAGACCGCAGGCCTTGTCGCCGGCCATCCAGACGCCGAAGACGGCATGGTTGCCATCGGCCTCCGCCAGCGGCGTGAAGGCCTGATACACCCAGCCCTCGTCGACATAGGGCCCGTCGGTCTGCGCGATCGGCTGACCGACCGGGAAGCCAGCGGCGTCGAGGGTGGCGATGCTCACGTTGCTGCCCTCGCGGCCGAGCAGCGGCTTTGCCACCACCATGCTGCCGGCCGGAAAGCCGGTGCGGTCGAGGGCCGTTGGCAACAGGTTGGGGTGGCCAGGGTTCAGTTCCCACAGCAGGGCGAACAGCCCCTTCGACGCCATCACCATCTTCCAGGCCGGCTCGATCATCCGGATCCGCCCTTGAGCGGCGGCGGCCACCAGTTCGCGGCCGGTCGTCTCCCGGATCATCCAGTCCCAGGGATACAGCTTCATCAGGTGCCGGATCGGCAGACCGGCATCGTCCAGAAAACAGCCGGAGGCGTCGTCATAGCGGATCGCCTGGATCGGCATCGCCTTGGTGGTCATGCCGGCGCGCAGGGCCAGGGTCTGGAGATAGGCGATGGTCGCCTCATCCTCCGGGTGCGGCATCAGGCAGGCGAAATGCACCGCCTCGGCCTGCGATGCCAGGGCAGGGAACGCCTGCTTGCGGGCCTGCCAGCGCTCGACCAGAGCCTCCTCCAGGCTGTTAAACTGGTCGGCGTCCGGATGGACGTCCTGAAGCCAGCACCATTGGGCGACGGCGGTCTCGTATAGGGAGGTCGGCGTTTCCGCATTCAGCTCCAGCGCTTTCGGCGGCCCGCCCTTGCCGTCCCAGGCGAAGTCGAAACGGGCGTAGAGCGCCATGTCCCGTCCCTCACGCTCCATCCAGCTCGCCTCGATGGCGGGAGCAGCCCAGCGGGGAAGTCCGACCGCCTCGTACAGGCCCCGCGTCACCACATGGCCGACCGCCTCCTCGCACAGCCGGTAGACCTCCTCGGCGGCGGCCTCCAGCGTCTCGATTTCGGCGAGGGAGAAGCGCCAGTAGGCGCTTTCGTCCCAGTAGGCCGTGCCATCGGCGTCGGTGTGGAAGGGAAAGCCGATCTCGTCGAGCTTGGTCTGCCACTGCGGGCGGGGGGCCGTCGGCACGCGCTCCATAGCCTCAGCTCCCCGAAAAGCCGCGTGACGACCCGGTCGAGCCGAAGCCGGCGCTGCGCCCGCTCGTGGTGACCGTGACGGACTTGCCGGCGTTGCCCGAACCCGGCCGATAGTAGGATCCGGAACTGGAGGTCACGCCCCCGCTGCCCTGGCGAATCTCGTCCCGGCGCTGCGGCGGGAGCGGTGTCTCGGCGATCCGGGTGTTGCCGCTGCGGGCGTAACCCTGACGGTCGAAATAAACCGGCTGGGCGTAACCGCCGGTCAGGCTGCGGCCGATCATGAAGCCGACCAGTGCCGGAACGAAGACGTTCCCCGTGCTGCTTCCCACGCCTTCATTTGCCGGAGTGCAGGCACCATCCCCCATCTCCGCTTCGCAGGCTTCCCGGCTTGAAAAACGGGGTGCGCCCGCCAGATGCTCTTCGCGGGCGGCGGCAAAGGCCTCGGCACAGTCGCTTGCCGGCTTCTCGGCGGTGCAGGCCTCGACGGAGGGATAGACGGTCGCCTCTTCAGGGCCGTCCTCGCCGCAAGCGAACAGGACCGGGCTGATTCCGCCCAGCAGCAGGGCCGCCACGGTGCGGGAGCGCTTCATCGGAAAGCCTTTCCTCGAATCAATAAGTCAGCGAGCCGTAGTTCAGCAGCCCGACCGCGATGGACAGGCTGGCGAGCAGGATGCCGTAAGCGGTGCGGTCGGCTTCGACACCGGCACGGAAATCCGGCAACAGCACGCGCGAGCCGATGACGTAGACAAGAAGCTGCGACACCAGCGCGATCATTCCCCACACCGTCAGATCGACGATGCTGGTCGTGTGGGAGGCGACGCTCGTCAACGGCAAGGCGAAGCCGATCATGGCGCCGCCCAGGGTCAGGGCCGCGGTCGAGTTCCCCTGACGGACCAGCGCCAGATCGCGATAGGGGGTAACGGCGGTGTAGGCCAGGATGAACAGCAGCAGGAACCCCAGCATCACGACAGCGAAGAGCAAATAGGACGGAAGGGTTGTCAGAGACTGGAGAACCGACGTCATACCTTCATCCAACGTTGTATCGCCACCCCCCAGCGTTGCATCGTTCGTGGACGTTCGACAAGGACGGATCGGGATGGCGGGGGGCAGAGCGCGGTGGCTCAAAGGTGGTATATCCATAGGCTGCGACTGGAACGCCCTGACTTATACTTTATCGTCGTTGTGCCCGTGAAATGGCCTCGTCACCTTGTGAGTGAACATTCACTCACAGGGAGGCGTCATGTCCACCGATGTTCGCCACAAGGTCCGCGATGCCGCCATCGCGCTGTTCGCCCAGAAGGGGGTGAAGGCGACGACGGTCCGTGACATCGCCCGTTCCGCCGGGGTATCGGAGGGAGCGCTCTACCGCCACTGGCCAAGCAAGGAGGAACTGGCGGCCGACCTGTTCGCGGCGGAATACACGGCCATGTCGCAAAGCCTGCGCGACGAGGCGGGCCAAGGTCCGGCGCCGGAGCGGCTGCGGCGGGTCATCCACCACGCCTTCCATCTGGCGGAGGCGGCTCCCGACCGCACCCGCTTCCTTCTGCTGTCGCAGCATGAATCGCTGCCCCTGGTCCCCAAGGGCCAGGAGACGCCGGTCGACGTGATCTGCGGCATCGTCGCCGACGGGATCGCGGAGGGCAGCATCGTTCCGGCCGACCGCGATGCGCTGTCCCACATCGTCATCGGCGCCATCGTGCTGAACGTGCAGTCGCAGGTTTACGGCCGGCAGACGGCGCCGCTCTCCAGCCTGGCCGACCCGATCGCCGACGCGATCCTCACCGGCATCGCGACCTCCACCGCCAGGACCGGAGCCGGACAATGAACGCGTCATCCCTTCTCGCGTCGCGGCGCTTCCTGCCGCTGTTTCTCGCCCAATTCCTCGGCGCCTTCGGCGACAATGTCCTGCGCGGCGCCATCGCGGTGCTGGCGGTGTATGGCGTGTCGGGCGGCGGCGCGCTGAGCGGAGCGATGATCTCGACCCTGGCGGCGGGCGCCTTTACCCTGCCCTTCCTGCTGCTGTCCGCCACCGCCGGCCAGCTGGCCGACCGTTACGACCGCACGGTGATCGCCCGCATCGTCAAGCTGGCAGAGATCGGGCTGATGGCGATGGCGTCCTGGGGCATCGTCGACGCCGACCTGCCGGTCCTGATCATCGCGCTGGTCGGCATGGGCGCCCATTCGACGCTGTTCGGGCCGGTCAAGTACGGCCTGCTGCCCGACCTGCTCGACCCGTCCGAACTGACCACCGCCAACGGTCTGGTCGAGGCCGGAACCTTCGTCGCCATCCTGCTGGGCACCATCGCCGGCGGCTCGCTTGCTCTGCTCCATCCCTGGGCGGTGCCGGGGCTGCTCGGCGCTTCCGCGGTGCTGGGCCTCGCCGCGTCGCTGTTCATCCCGCGCGCCGGCAATGCCGACCCGGCGGTGCGCGTTGGGCTGAACCCGCTGTCGGTGACGGCAAAGGTGCTGCGCGCGGCCTCCGGCGACAGGCCGTCGATGCGGGCGATCCACGGCATCTCGGTGTTCTGGGGCGTCGGCGCGGTGGTGATGGCGCAATTCCCGTCCATCGCCCGCGAGACGCTGGGAACCGACAGCGGCGGCGCCACCCTGTTGCTGGCGGTGTTCGCCATCGGCGTGGCCGCCGGCTCGGTGTTTGCCGGCCTTAGCCACCGCACGCCGTCCACCGCCGATGCCGGCCGCGCCGCACTGGCCGGTCTGGTTGCCGCGCTGGCGGGTGCCGTCCTGCCCCTGCTGACCCCGGCCGCCCCGGCGGCGAACCCGCTGTCGCCCCTGGCCCTGCTGGCTCAGCCCTGGGCGCTGCCGTTGCTGGCCGACCTGTTCGTCATCGCCGCCGCGGGCGGAGCCTTCGCCGTTCCGCTCTATGCCCTGATCCAGCATCGGGCGCCGGCGGGCTCCCGCGCCCGCGTCATCGCCGCCGCCAACGTGGTCAACGCGCTTTACATGGTGGCCGGTTCGGCCGCTGCCGCCGCGATGCTGGCGCTGGGTGCCTCGCCGCTGGCGGTCGCGTCGGTGGGCGGCGCCAGCATGCTGGTCGCCGTCGTGATGACGCTCGCCGTCGATGCGCAGGCGCTGATGCGCGTGGTCTTCCGTGGCCTGTTCCGGCTGGCCTTCCGGGTCGAGGTCCGCGGGGCGGAGCATCTGGCCGGTCTCGACGGCGCCGCCGTGGTGACGCCGAACCACCAGTCCTTCCTGGACGGCGCTCTGCTCGCCGCCTTCCTGCCGGGCATGCGCTTCGCGGTCGACACCCACATCGCCAAGCATCCGCTGGTCAAGCCGTTCCTGGCAATCGCCGACCATGTCACCATCGACCCGACCAACCCGCTGGGAACCCGCATCCTGGCCCGCGCCCTTGCCGACGGCGACAAAGTCTGCGTCTTTCCGGAGGGGCGGATCACCGTAACCGGGTCGCTGATGAAGATCAACGGCGGTCCCGGCATGCTGGCTGACAAGGCCCGCTGCCCGGTGGTGCCGGTCTGCATCGAGGGTGCCCAGCGTTCGATCCTGTCACGCATGCAGGGTCGGCTGCGGTTGGGCCTGTTCCCGCGCATCACCATCACCGTGCTGCCGCCGGTGACAACCCCCGACGTTGGCGGTCTGATCGGCAAGAAGCGGCGTGCCGCCCTGAAGTCCTGGCTGTCGCGCGTGATGACGGAGAGCGTCTTCGCCGCCCGCCCGCGGCAGGAGACGCTGATGCTGGCCCTGCTCGACGCCCGGGCCAAGACCGGCGCGCGGGAGGAGGCCGTCCAGGACGGCGACTTCTCCACCCTGTCCTATCGTGCGCTGGCGTCCCGCGCCCTGGTGCTCGGCCGCATCCTGACGCGCGGCACGCAGGCGGACGAGCCGGTGGGCGTGCTGCTGCCGACGGCATCGCCGACCGCGGCGGTGTTCTTCGGCCTCGCCGCCCATGGCCGTCCGGCCGCCATGCTGAACTTCACCGCCGGCCCGGACGCGGTGAAGGCCGCCTGCCGCGCCGCCGGGGTGCGCCGCATCGTCACCTCCGCCCAGTTCATCGAGAAGGCCCGCCTCGGCGCGCTGGTCGAGGCGCTGGCCGCCGACCACGCCATCATCCATCTTGAGGAGGTCAAGCGCGGGCTGCGGCTGGGCGACAAGCTGCGCGCCCTGGTAGCACTGGTCGTGCCGGAACGGCTGCTGCCGCCGCAGGGCAGCGGCGACGACATCGCCGCCATCCTCTTCACCTCCGGGTCGGAGGGGCCGCCGAAGGGCGTGGCGCTCAGCCACGGCAACCTGCTCGCCAACATGGCGCAGGTCGCGTCGGTGGTGGATTTCACCCGGCGGGACGTGGTGTTCAACTGCCTGCCCACCTTCCACTCCTTCGGCCTGACCGGCGGCATGCTGCTGCCGATCCTGAACGGGGTGAAGACGGTGCTCTACCCCAACCCGCGCCATGTCCGGCTGATCCCGGAACTGGTCTACCAGACCAACGCCACGGTCCTGTTCGGCACCGACTTCTTCCTGAACGCCTGGACGCGGTCCGCCGACCCCTACGACTACCGCTCGCTGCGCCTCGTTTTCGCCGGGGCCGAGCGGCTGCAGGACGAGACGCGGCGCGTCTACACCGAACGGCTGCGTGTCCATCTGCTGGAGGGCTACGGCACCACCGAGACCGCGCCGGTGATCGCCGTCAACACCCCGGCCCGTTTCCGTTCCGGCAGCGTCGGACAGGCGCTGCCCGGCATCGAGACCGAACTGGTGCCGGTGCCGGGCGTCGATGCCGGCGGGCGGCTGCGGGTGCGCGGGCCGAACGTGATGAAGGGCTACCTGCACGCCGACCGTCCCGGCGTGATCCAGCCGCCGCAGGATGGCTGGCACGACACCGGCGACATCGTCGAGATCGACGCCGACGGCTTCATCCGCATCGTCGGCCGGGTCAAGCGCTTCGCCAAGGTGGCTGGCGAGATGATCCCGCTCGGCCTGGTCGAAGAGTTGGCGAGCCTTGCCGATCCGGACGCCACGCACGCCGCCGTCGCCCTGCCCGATGCCAAGCGCGGAGAGCGGATCGTGTTGGCGACCACCAGCGCCGTCCTGGCCCGCGATGCGCTGGTCGCCGCCGCACGCAGCAGGGGAGCGCCCGAGATTGCCATTCCGCGCGACATCCTGCGCATCGACGCCGTCCCGCTGCTGGGCACCGGCAAGACCGATTATCCGGCCGTGACGCGGTTCGCCGCCGAGGCCGTTGCCAAGGAGCCTGCATGATGGAAACCTCTGCAACCGCCGCCAAGGCGGCCGCCGACCGGCGCCCCATCGCCACTCGGTCGGCCCGCTGGGCGCAACGGCTGGCGGCGTGGCTGACCACGACACCGGTGACCCCCAACCAGATCTCGCTGCTGTCGGCCGTGTGGGCGGCAATCGGCGGCGCCTTGCTGTTGCAGGGCGGTGTCCTGGCCTGGATCGGCGCCGCGCTGTGCGTCCAGCTGCGCCTTGTGTGCAACCTGCTCGACGGCATGGTCGCGGTGGAGGGCGGCAAGGGATCGCCAGTCGGCGCGCTCTACAACGAGATTCCCGACCGTGTCGCCGACACCGCCTTCCTGGTGCCGCTGGGCTATGCAGTCGGTCTGTCCTGGCTCGGCTGGGCGGCGGCGCTGGCCGCCATGATGACCGCCTATGTCCGCACCTTCGGCGGCGCCTTGGGGTTGGCGCAGGATTTCGGCGGCGTGATGGCCAAGCAGCGCCGGATGGCCGCCCTCACCGTCGCCCTGCTTGCCCAGGCGGCCGAGCATGCGCTGTGGGGTACGAGCTACAGCCTGCTTGCGGCAGCCTGGATCATCATGGCCGGCAGCCTGCTGACCGTCGCGACGCGCACGCTCGGCATCGCCCGCCGCCTGAACGCCCAGCATCTGGAAGCCCTCAAACCGGAGGTCCGGTCATGATCGCTCTTTTCCAACCGGCGCTCCGCCACGGTCTCTTGGGGCTGACCCGCCTGCTGGTCGGTGCCCGCGCAAGCTGGGAAGGCAGTGCCCCTGCGGACGTCCCGCGCATTTATTTCGCCAACCACAGCAGCCATCTCGACACGCTCGCCGTCATGGCGGCCCTGCCGGCGAAGCTGCGGGCGCGCACGCATCCGGTGGCCGCGCTCGACTATTGGGGCGGCTCGGCCCTGCGCCGCGCGGTGGCGGTGGGATGCCTGAACGCACTGCTGGTCGACCGCACCGGCAAGGCGACGGCGGAAGTGATGGATGCCATGGCGGCGGTGCTGGAAACCGGGCAGTCGCTGATCCTCTTTCCCGAAGGTACGCGCGGCGACGGCACCGTGGCGCCGTTCAAGAGCGGTCTCTTCCATCTCTCCCAACGTGTGCCGAAGGCCGAACTGGTGCCCGTCTTCATCGAGAACCTGCACCGCGTGATGCCGAAGGGCATGCCGCTGCTGGTGCCGCTGATCTGCACCATGCGCTTCGGCGCGCCGCTGGAACCGGTCGAGGGCGAGGGCAAGGCGGCATTCCTGGAGCGGGCGCGCGACGCGCTGGTGTCGCTGTCCCGGCCCGCCTCGCAGTCCAACTCCCAATCCGGCTCCCAGGCCAACCCCCAGCCCTCTGACCAACGGACCACCCGATGAGCAGCGTGATGAACTCAGTGATGACTGTTTTCACGACCACCGAACCGCTGTTCCTCTGGCTGTCGGGCGCCGCCCTTGGCCTGCTGGTCGTCGCCACCCTGATCGGCACCGTCCTGGCCTACCGCGTCCAGACGCCGGCCGGGCGCGACACGGTGCGCAACCTGAACGCCCGCATCCGTTCCTGGTGGGTGATGGTGGCGCTGTTCGCCGCGGCGATGCTGCTGGGCAGCGTGGTAACGCTGGTCCTGTTCACCCTGCTCTCCTATCTGGCGCTGCGTGAGTTCATTACGCTGACGCCGACCCGGCGCGGCGATCATGCCGGACTGTTCCTGTCCTTCTTCGTGGTCGTGCCGCTGCAATACTGGCTGATCGGGATCGGCTGGTACGGGCTGTTCTCGATCTTCATCCCGGTCTACGTGTTCATGGCACTGCCGTCGCTGTCGGTGCTGGGCGCCGACCCCACCGACTTCCTGACCCGCACCGCCAAGGCGCAGTGGGGGCTGATGCTGGCGGTCTATTGCACCAGCCACGCGCCGGCCCTGCTGTGGCTCGACATCCCCGGCTACGAACTGCCCAGCGCCCTGCTGCTGCTATACCTGATGACGGTGGCGCAGCTGAGCGACGTCTTCCAGTACGTCTTCGGCAAGCTGTGGGGCAAGACCCGGCTGTCGCCCGGCATCAGCCCGTCCAAGACGGTGGAAGGGCTGGTCGGCGGTGGGCTGACCGCCGTCGCCATCGGCACCGGGCTGCACGTCATCACGCCCTTCTCGCCGCTCCAGGCGGCGGGCATGTCGCTGATCATCGTGATCGCCGGATTCTTCGGCGGCTTCGTCCTGTCGGCGATGAAGCGCGACCTCGGGGTCAAGGATTGGGGCACCATGATCGAGGGTCATGGCGGCGTCCTCGACCGCCTCGACTCCATCGTGTTCTCGGCGCCGCTGTTCTTCCACCTCACGCGCTACTGGTTCACCTGACCAAGGGATGCGCCTGACAATGGGCAAAAGCTGAAAGTTGCTCCCTATTGCGACACACTCAATCGGAGCTGCGGCCGTGGGTCCGGAAGAAACCGTTGAGTGTGTCGAACGGTTCGGCTTCGGAAAGGGCATCGAAACGGCCTTGATCGGCCAACATCCGCGCCGCCCGGAGAAAGCCGCCCCACGCGGCGCGGCTGAGTGCGCTTCCAAGGCTGATCCGCCGCACGCCCAATTCGGCAATCTGCTGCACCGACAGACCGATCGGCGAGGAGACAAGCAGGTTGAGCGGCTTGGGTCCCACAGCATCGACCGCAGCCTTTATCACGCTCGGATTCCGCAGGCCCGGCGCATACAGGACGTCAGCCCCCGCCGCCGCGTAGGCAGGCAACCGGCGCAGCACCTCCTCGACAGCAGCCGAATGATCGACCAGCACGGCTTCGCAGCGGGCGGTCAGGAGAACGCCCGTTCCCCGCAGCGCCTCCGTCGCCGCCGCGATACGCTCGACGCCATGGGCAAAATCGTACAGCGGCTTCGATGGATCGCCGGTGGCGTCCTCCACGGACAGGCCGGCCACGCCGGTTTCGGCGCAGAGCCGCACATTGCGGGCCAGACCCTCGACATCATGGGCATAGCCGGATTCAAAATCGGCATTCACCGGCAGATCGGTTGCCTGAACGATGTCGGCGATGTGGGTCAGCATGTCTGCACAGGACACCGCCCAATCAGCATCTGAAAGCCCCCGCGAAAAGGCAAACCCCGCCGAGGTGGAGGCCAGTGCGCGGAACCCGAGGTGTTTCAGCATCATGGCGCTGCCGATATCCCAAGGGTTGGGAATGACGAAGCAGCCGTCCTTGTGCAGGTCGGAGAACGCGGTGCGAGTTTTGCTGTGGTCAGCCATCACGGACTCTTTCTGGAATGGCAGCACGGTCTCGGCTGAATGCCTCCCGCAAGGTACGGCAGCGGTCCGGCACAGTCCATTGGCAACGGCAGTTGCCCCGGCGGCGGCCTTGGTTCTGACCGCATTTCACCGCGATCCGGGCATGAAGGGCACCCTGCGATAATAAGAATCGTTCGCATTTCAAGTTCAGTGCGGCTATACCGGTGTGACCGGCATCAAAGGCGAAGGCCCCACGGATGCCGATCCCTTCGCATCCGCCATTCCGCGCATCCGTGACCGACCTTTCCTGCCCTGCCCTGTCCGATGACCTCCGTTCCTGGCCCGCCAGATGACCGGCCCTGTCGGCAATTGGGCGCGCAGGATCGCGGAACTGTTCGATGCGCATCGGCTACGGGTGGAGCGTGCCATCGCCCGGCGGACCGGCGACCCGCAGACGGCAGGCGATCTGGCGCAGGATGCCTTCCTGCGGCTGGCACGCCTTCCCGATGGCGAGGCGGTGCAGAACCCCGCCGGTCTGCTCTATGTGGTGGCCGACCGTATCGCGCTGGACCATTGCCGGGCAGCCCGGCGTCAGCGCATGCGCGAGGCGGGTCCGCCCGACGAGGAGTTGCCGGCCGCAGGCCCCGGCGCCGATGCGGTGGTGGAGCGGAACCAGACCATGGCCCGGCTGCGCGGCGCCATCGATGCCCTGCCGCCCAAGACCCGCGAGGTCTTCCTGCTCTACCATGTCGAAGGCCTGCCCTACCGCGCCATCGGCGAACGGCTCGGCATCTCCCCGCGCACGGTGGAGTACCATCTGCGCACGGCGCTGGAACAGTGCCGCGCCCACATGAAGCGGCGCCCGCTGCGATGATCGGCAATTTCCTTTCCTCTGCAGGGAATTTTCTTTGAGGGATCGGCCTGTGCTGGTCGTCTTATCCAACATGAGGCAACGGGAGCTTGCGGCAAGACGCGATGGATCATCGGGATGAACGGCATCGGGACCCGGCAGACGGGGAGCCGGCGGACGGTGGACCGGATGAGGACCGACTGTTCTCGGAAGCCAACGCGTGGTTCTTCCGCCTGCAGTCCGACGACCTCAGCCCGGCGGAGCGTACCGCCTTCGCCGGGTGGCTGAGCCGGAGCCCGGCTCATTCCCGCGCCTGGAGC
Organism: Azospirillum sp. TSO5; assembly: GCF_003116065.1. Lineage (NCBI taxonomy): Bacteria > Pseudomonadati > Pseudomonadota > Alphaproteobacteria > Rhodospirillales > Azospirillaceae > Azospirillum > Azospirillum sp. TSO5. Next base: position 117,382 of record NZ_LGQY01000020.1, read on the forward strand.
GAACTGCGGACCCTCCTGCACGACCTGAAGGAACCTGCCCGTGCCGCCTATGCCGGCTCCCGCATTGCGCCTCCCCGCCGCCCCGTAGCGGTTCGGGTGCGACGCTTCGCTGCGGCGCTGGCGGTCCTGCTGGTGGCCGGCGGGTTTGGCGTCTGGCACGGACCGACGCTCTACCAGAATGCCGTCGCCGATCAGGTGACCTCGACCGGCCAGCGGCGGACATTGGCACTGCCGGACGGCTCCACCGCTGAGATGAACGGCGACACCGCGCTGGTTCTCGATTTCCGGGATGGTGAGAGGCGAGTCCGTCTCCTGCGCGGGGAGGCGTGGTTCCACGTCACCCGCGATCCCGACCATCCCTTCGTCGTCGATGGCGGGGCGGGCGCCGCCCGCGTGCTGGGCACCCGCTTCAGCGTCCGGCGCGAGGACGACCGCACGACGGTCACGGTCGGCGAGGGACTGGTGGAGGTCGCCGCCCAACGAGACGCCGACAGCCATGCCGCCTGGCCCGACAGCATCCGCCTGCACCCCGGCGAGAGCGCGGAGGCCGACTCACACGGCCTGACCGGGCCACGGGCGGTGGATCCCGCCGTTGCCTTCGCATGGCGCCAGGGCCAGATCGTCTTCCGCCAGCAGTCGCTCGCCTCGGTCATCGCCGCGCTGAACCGGCAATGGCCGGGCCGCATTGTCCTGCTGAACGGCGAGGCGGCGGAGCGCGTGGTCTCCGGCGTCTTCGCGCTCGACCGGCCGGATGCCGTGTTCGATGCGCTGGAGCGCGGCCTCGGCGTGCGTGCCACCCGCATCACCCCCTACCTGACCCTGCTCCGCTGAAAAAGTTCGGGAAGTCCGAAAAAACTTCCCAGGGATCTCCGTCTGCCCATCGTCATCACCGGGAAAGAAGAGAATGAGACGCAGTCGCAGAACGCGGCGCGGTCTCTCACCGGATGACAGAGGCGAGTGATGGCATCGGCAAAGTTTGGACTGGTGGATGTGATGATCGGACGCCGGAGCAGCGTCCATGGTGGTCGGTTCGGCCGTGTGTTCCTGGGGCGGCTGCTGGCGACGACGGTGATGATCGCGCCCGGCCTGCTGCTGTCCAGCGTCCCCGCAGCGATGGCGCAGACGAACCCGGCCGGCGCGGTGACCTTCGCCATTGCGCCGCAATCGGTGGACGGGGCGCTCGCCGCCTTCTCCGCCGCCACCCGCATCCAGGTGCTGAGCCCCGGCGTGGTGACGCAGGGCGTCGACTCCCCCGGCGTCAGCGGTTCGATGTCCGCGCGCGAGGGGCTGAACCGCCTGCTGTCCGGCACCGGGCTGGCCGCCCGCTTCCTCAACACCGAAACCGTGACGGTCGAGCGCGTGGCCGCCGGTGGCGCCATCCAGCTCGACCCGGTGCAGATCGAAGGCAGCGGGGCCGCGACCGGTCCCGGTGCGCTGCCCCCGGCCTATGCCGGCGGTCAGGTGGCGCGCGGCGGACGCATCGGCGCGCTGGGCAACCAGGACGCGATGGACGTTCCCTTCTCCGTCACTGGCTACACCGGCGAAACCATCCGCAACCAGCAGGCGGATACCGTCGCCGACGTGCTGGCCAACGACCCGGCGGTGCGCAGCGGCCTCGGCTACGGCAACTTCGCGGAGAGCTTCGTCATACGCGGCTTCCAGCTGATGGGCGAGGATCTGTCGATCGACGGACTCTATGGAACCGCACCGCGCCAGATCGTCGCCACCAACATGTTCGAACGGGTGGAGGTGCTGAAGGGCGCCAACGCCTTTCTGAACGGTGCGGCCCCCAGCGGGTCCGGCATCGGCGGCGGCGTGAATCTCGTACCCAAGCGGGCGGAGGATGAACCTCTGACCCGCCTGACCGCCAGCTATGCGATGGACAGCCGGTTCGGCCTGTCCGCCGATGTCGGCCGCCGGTTCGGTGACGCCAACCAGTTCGGCGTGCGCGTCAACGCCGCGATCCGCGGCGGCGAGACCGCCATCGACGACGAGGAGCGGACGCTGAAGCTCGGCTCCCTAGCGCTGGACTATCGCGGCGAGCGCGCCCGCGTGACGCTCGACGTCGGCACCCAGACCCAGCGGGTGGAGCAGGGCCGCCCCGTGGTCTATTTCGGCAGCTTCGTCCCAGCGGTGCCGTCGGCTTCCCAGAACTATGCGCAACCCTGGAGCTATTCGCAGATGCGCGACACCTTCGGCCAGATCCGCGCCGAATACGACATCCTGCCGAACCTGACCGCCTATGGCGCCTTCGGCCTGCGCAGCATGCGCGAGGACGGCGACTATGCCTCCCCCACCATCACGCGGCCCGACGGCACCGGCACCGTCAGGCGCCTGACCGTCCCGCGCGAGGATTTCACCAGCACCGGTCAGGCCGGAATCCGGGCCGACCTGCACACCGGTCCGGTCAGGCATCAGTTGAATGCCGGCGCCTCCGCGCTGCGGACGACCAACAACAACGGCTTCGAGTTCGGCACGACCACCGCCATCAACCTCTACAACATGGTCGGCTTCCCGCGACCGGCGACGACATCGGCCAGCGGCATGGTCGGCGATCCGCCAAAGGTCAGCGAGTCGGTGCTGCGCAGCGTCTATGCGTCGGACACGCTGTCGATCCTCGACGACCGGGTGATGGTCACCGCCGGCCTGCGCCAGCAGAACATCCAGGTCCGCGGCTTCAACCGTGCCAACGGCGCCCGCACCTCCGATTACGACCAGTCGGCGCTGACGCCGGTGGTCGGGCTGGTGGTGAAGCCGATCAAGGAACTGTCGCTCTACGCCAACCGGATCGAGGGGCTGGCGCAGGGGCCGACCGCCCCGTCCACGGCGGCCAATTCCGGAGAGATCTTCGAGCCCTACCGCTCCGTCCAGTACGAGGTCGGCGGCAAGTTGGACTTCGGCAGCTTCGGCGGCTCGCTGTCGCTGTTCCAGACCACCCAGCCCAGCGGCGTCACCGACGCGTTCACCCGCATCTACAGCGTGTCCGGCGAACAGCGCAACCGCGGCATCGAGCTGATGCTGTACGGCGAACCGGTGCAGGGCGTCCGGCTGCTGGGCGGCGCCACCTTCATCGATCCGGAGCTGACCGACACCGGCAGCGCCGCGACCGAGGGCAAGGACGCCGTCGGCGTTCCGCGCCACCAGTTCAATGCCAACGTCGAATGGGACCTGCCCTTCCTGCCGGCTTCCTTCCCCACCGTGACACTGACCGGGCGCGTGATCCACACCGGATCGCAGTATCTCAACACCGCCAACACGCTGAAGATCCCCAGCTGGACCCGCTTCGACGTCGGCGCGCGGATGGTCACCGACATCCAGAACCGTCCGGTCATCGTCCGGGCGGCGGTGGAGAACGTCACCGACAAGGCCTATTGGGCGTCGGCTTACGGCGGCTACCTGAGCCAGGGCGCTCCGCTGACCGCCAAGCTGTCGCTGTCGGTCGATTTCTGAACGCTGCATTCATGACGGCGGCATGAGGAGTGCCCGATGACCAACCGAACCATCCGGATTTGGACGCTGATCCACAAATGGACCAGCCTGATCTGCACGGTCTTCATGCTGCTGCTGTGCCTGACCGGCCTGCCGCTGATCTTCCATGACGAGATCGAGGCGCTGACGGCGGAGGACACCCTGCCGCCGATGCCGGCCGAAACGCCCTTGAAGTCATTGGACGAGGCGGTCGCCTCGGCGCTGGCCACCTATCCCGGCGAACGTCCGCTGTTCCTCAGCTTCGACGAGGACCGGCCAGTGGTGAACGTCACGACCGGCCCGACCGCCCGCCCGCCGGTGTCGCAGATGCACATCTCCGCCATCGACCTGCGCACCACGCGGATTCTGGCCGACCTGAACGACGACCAGGGCTTCATGCATGTGATGCTGCGCCTGCATGTGGACATGTTCGCAGGTCTACCCGGCGAGCTGTTCCTCGGCTTCATGGGATTCCTGCTGTTCCTCGCCACCCTGTCCGGCGTGGTGATCTATGCCCCCTTCATGCGCAAGCTGTCCTTCGGCACCGTGCGGGCCGGGCGCAGCAGGCGGCTGAAATGGCTCGACCTGCACAACATGCTGGGGATCGTCACGCTGATGTGGGTGGTGGTGGTCGGGCTGACCGGCGTCATCAACACCCTGTCGGTTCCGCTGGTCGCCTATTGGCGCGCCAACGAGCTGGCGGCGATGATCGCCCCCTATGAGGGCAAGCCGGTGCCGGAACGCTTCGCCTCCGTCGACGCGGCCGTCCGCACCGCGATGGAGGCCGCCCCCGGCATGCGCCCGCAGTTCATCGCCTTCCCCGGCGTACGGTTCTCCAGCAACCATCATTACGCGGTGTGGTTGAAGGGAGCCACTCCCGCCACCAACCGGATCCTGACCCCCGCCCTGATCGACGCGGAAACGGGGGCCTTCACCGACATGCGGTCCATGCCCTGGTACATGCTGGCGTTGCGGCTGTCGCAGCCGCTGCACTTCGGCGATTATGGCGGGCTGCCGATGAAGATCCTGTGGGCGGTGCTGGACATGCTGACCATCCTCATCCTCGGCAGCGGCCTGTATCTGTGGATCGCCCGCCGCCGCAACGTCCAGGAACAGGCCGGCGCAAGCCCCAGCCTGCGCGCCGTCGCCGGGGAGGCCGCGGAATGAAGCCGCGCGCTCCCCTCCCCCTGCTGGCGATCTTCGGCATTCCCATCGCTATCGCGCTCGTCACCACCGCCGGGCTGGTCACCGCCCTGCTGGACGACGGGCTGGTGGACGCGTTGTCCTGGGCGGCGCTGTCCGTCCCCATTCTGGCTGCGGCCTGGTCCTGGCGGAAACGCGAGCGCTGAACGCTCCTTCCGACACCACGGCGGGGAGCGGATGATAACATCGGGCGCCGCTATCGATCCGAAATAATTCATTGACGGAACTGGTAGATCCGGGAAACCTCAACCCCTTGACAATAGGGACACCAAGGTTCCGCGCCCGATGCAGCCATCCACCCGGAACGCCTCTCCAACTCCCGCACCGCCGACCACACCACCTTTGCTCAGCGTCGAGGACTTGTCTGTCGCGTTTGGCGGGCAGCGCGTCATTGAAGATCTCAGCTTCCGTGTCCATCCGGGGCGGACGCTGGCGATCGTCGGCGAGTCGGGGTCGGGCAAGTCGGTGACGTCGCTGTCGGTGATGCGGCTCGCCGACATGGTGGGGGCGCACTATCCCACCGGCCGCATCCTGTTCGAGGGCAGTCGGGGGCCGCGCGACCTGCTGACGGCCACGCAGAAGGAGATGCGGGCGATCCGCGGCAAGGAGATCGCCATGATCTTCCAGGAGCCGATGACCTCGCTGAACCCCGTCTTCACCATCGGCGACCAGATCGGCGAAACGCTGACCCTGCACGAAGGCATGGGCAAGGCCGCGGCGGCGGCGGAGGCCCGGCGGCTGCTCGACATGGTCCGCCTGCCGGATGCCGCCCAGATACTGAAGCGCTACCCGCACCAGCTCTCGGGCGGCATGCGCCAGCGGGTGATGATCGCCATGGCGCTGGCCTGCCGGCCCAGGCTGCTGATCGCGGACGAACCGACGACCGCGCTCGACGTGACGATCCAGGCGCAGATCCTGACCATCATGCGCGACCTGCAGGCCGAACTCGGCATGGCGATGATGTTCATCACCCACGATATGGGCGTGGTGGCCGAGATGGCGGACGACGTCGTCGTCATGTGGAAGGGCCGCAAGGTCGAGGAGGGCCGCGCCGCCGATCTCTTCGCCACCCCGCGCCAGCCCTACACCCGCGCCCTGCTGGCCGCCGTGCCGCGGCTGGGCGCCATGGCGGGAGAGGACCATCCCCGCCGCCTGCCGCTGACCGTCCTCGACGGCGACCACGTCACCACCATTGGCGAGGCCAGGGTGCAGGACACGGCCGACTACGGCGCGGCCCCCCTTCTGTCGGTTCGCGATCTGTCCGTCAGGTTCAAGTCCAGGACCAACTGGCTCGGCCGCGCGACGCATCAGGTCCATGCGGTGACGCAGGTCTCCTTCGACATCCATCCGGGCGAAACGCTGGCGCTGGTCGGCGAGTCGGGCTCCGGCAAATCGACGATCGGGCGCACCATCCAGCAGTTGCAGGACGCGACCTCGGGCCGCATCTCGTTCCGCGGCCGCCCCCTGTCGGAGATGGGGGCGGCGGACCGCAACCGGCTGCGGCGCGACGTCCAGTACATCTTCCAGGATCCCTTCGCGTCGCTGGATCCGCGCAAGACAGTCGGCTTCTCGATCGCGGAGCCGATCCGCACCCATGGCCTGCTCGACGGCGAGCGGGAGATCCGCAAACGGGTGGACGGCCTGCTGGAGCGGGTCGGGCTCGCCCCTGCCCACGCCGCCCGCTACCCGCACGAATTTTCCGGCGGCCAGCGCCAGCGCGTCTGCATCGCCCGCGCGCTCGCCTCCGACCCGAAACTGATCATTGCCGACGAGGCGCTGTCGGCGCTTGACGTGTCGATCCAGGCGCAGGTCATCAACCTATTCATGGACCTTCAGGCCGAACGCGGCCTCGCCTACCTTTTCATCAGTCACGATATGGCGGTGGTGGAGAAGATGAGCCACCGGGTGGCCGTCCTCTTCCTCGGCCAGATCATGGAAATGGGAAGCCGGCGGCAGATCTTCGAAAGCCCGGCGCACGACTACACGCGCCGCCTGCTGTCCGCGGTCCCGGTCGCCGACCCCTCGCGGCGCAGCCGCCGGGCGCTGCTGGATGGGGAGATCCCGAGCCCGGTCCGCGCCGTCGGCGACGACCCCGCGGTCCTGCCGCTGGACGAGGTGCAGCCGGGGCATTTCGTCCGCCGGAGCGCATGACCCGGCGCCCTCGTCAACCAACAACCATCGATCAAGGAACAGGTGTCATGGCATTGGGAGTGAAGGGATTCAGGGCCGCGTTCATGGCGGCGCTGCTGGCGGGGACGGCCTTCATGGCGACGCCCGCGGATGCCGCCGGGAAGCTGACGATCTCGTCGCCGCAGGATCCCGGAAGTTGGGACCCGATCGACACCTTTCTGGTCAACTGGGCCTCGGTCGGCACCAACATCTTCGACGGGCTGACCTACCGCGGCCCGGACCGCAAGCTGGTGCCCGGGCTGGCCGAATCCTGGACCGAGATGGACGGCGGCAAGCGCATCCGCTTCAAGCTGCGCAGCGGCGTGACCTTCCACGACGGCGAGCCGTTCAACGCCGCCGCCGTGAAGTTCACCTTCGACCGGCTGCTTGGCGAGGAAGGAGCTAAGGGGCCGCAGCGCTCCAACTACATCGCCATCGACAGCGTCGAGGTCATCGACGACACCACCGTCGATCTCAAGCTGAAGGCCCCCGATCCGGTCCTGCTGACCAAGCTGGCCGGCTATGGCGCGATGATCGTGCCGCCAAAATACATCCAGGAGAAGGGCGACGCCTTCTTCAACGTCAACCCGGTCGGCACCGGGCCTTTCAAGTTCGTCTCCTACGCCCCCAAGACCAGCATCAAGCTGGAAGCCAATCCCAACTACTGGGGCGGCGCGCCGAAGCTGTCGGAGGTCGAATACCGCTTCATCACCGAGCCGGCCACTGCGGTCGCGGAGCTTCAGGCCGGCCGCGTTGACGTCGTCCTGCCGCCGACCATTCCCATCGGCATGGTGCCGGTGATCCAGGCCGACCCGAAGCTGACGCTCCTCAGCGTGCCGGGGCCGACGGTGGACGCGCTACGCTTCAACACCAAAAGCGGTATCACCGCCGATCCGCGGGTGCGCAAGGCACTGATCATGGCGGTGGACCGCGCCGCCATCGTCAAGTCGATCCTGGCCGGTCAGGCGTCGGAAATCGCCAGCTTCCAGGGCGAGCTGTCCTTCGGCTACGATCCGACGCTGAAGCCGCTGCCCTTTGATCCGAAGGGCGCGCAGGCCCTGCTGGCCCAGGCCGGGGTGAAGCCGGGCGCCACGGTGCAGATCGACATCCGCGGCAACGACGCCACGATGAACGAGGTGGCCCAGGCCGTCGCCGCCTATCTGGGCGCGGTCGGCGTCGTCGCGACGATCAAGCCCTATGAGACCAACGTGCTGCTGAACGACATCATCCCGCAGGGCAAGACCGGCGCGATGTTCCAGCAGAAATGGGGCGGCTGGACCTTCGACTACGACAACACCGCCTACGCCATGTACCATTCCGGCGAGAAGTGGAACCCGTACGAGCAGGACGCCGATCTGGACAAGCTGCTGGAATCGCAACGCGCCATCACCGACGTGGCGGAGCGCGAGCGCATCCTGAAGCAGATCGCGCACACCGTCGCCGACAAGGCGCTGGAAATGCCGCTCTACAACTCCAACGCCATCTACGGCGTCGCCAAGCGGGTCAAGAACTTCCCGCCGGCATCGGACAACCGTCCGAAGCTGACCGAGGTGACGGTGGACTGACCGCCCGTCCGGCGCCGCCCGTCCCCTCTGGGGAGCGGCGGCGCCGGATATGGTTTCGCTCGGTTTCTTTTCAGGGTGGCATGTCTTGGCCGGTTTCCTTCTCAAGCGCCTGATCCAGGCGATCTTCGTCATGGTCGTGGTGACGCTGGTCGTCTCCTTCGCGATCCGCCTGACGGGCGACCCGGCCCTGATGCTGACGCAAGGGGCGGGCAGCATCACCGAACAGGATCTGGAGCGCATCCGCGAGGCGCTGGGGGTCAACCGGCCCTTCCTCGTCCAATACGGCGGCTTCCTGACCGGGCTGTTGCGGTTCGACTTCGGCAACAGCTTCCTTGGCGGCACCCCGGTGTCGCGGCTGATCGCCGACGCGCTGCCGGCCACGCTGCTGCTGGCGCTGATATCGATGGCCGTTTCCATCGCCCTGTCCATCCCGCTCGGCATCCGGGCGGCGACGGCGCGGGGCGGGGTCGCCGATCAGGCGATCCGCATCCTGTCGCTGGTCGGCCTGTCGGTGCCCAACTTCTGGCTGGCGACGATGCTGGTGCTGCTGTTCGCCATCACCTTGGGCTGGCTGCCGCCGAGCGGTATGGAAAGCCCCTCCAACTTCATCCTGCCGGCGGTCACCATGGGGGTCATCCTGACCGCGACCAACGTGCGGCTGGTGCGCAGCGCCATGCTGGAAACCCTGCAGTCGCAGTATGTCATGGTGGCGCGCGCCAAGGGGCTGAGCGAGGGCAAGGTCCTCTACAAGCACGCGCTGCGCAACTGCGCCATCCCGCTGATCACCTATTTCGGCCTGCAGTTCGGCGGCCTGCTGGGCGGCATCGTCGTGGTGGAGCGCGTCTTCAACTGGCCGGGGCTCGGCACGCTGGCCTTCGACGCGGTGGCCGCGCGCGACTACCCGGTGCTGCAGGGCGTCATCACCGTCCTGTCGCTGCTGATCGTCGGCGTCAACCTGCTGGTCGACATCGCCTATGGGCTGGTCGATCCGCGCATCCGGACCTCGTGACCGCCATGGCCGCTGCGCTCTCCTTCCTGCGCTCCCCGCGCTTCCGCAACCTCGAATTCCTGCTCGGCGCGTCGCTGACCCTGGTCATCTGCGTGGCCGTGCTCTTTTCCGACCAGCTGTTCCCCGGCGGGGCGGACAAGATGGACCTGCTGGCTCGTCTGTCGCCGCCCTTCCGGAATGCGGCGCACCCGCTGGGCACCGACCCGCTCGGGCGCGACGTGCTGGCCCGTGTGGTTGCGGGCGGCAAGATCTCGCTGCTGGTTGGTTTCGTCTCGGTCGCCGGGGCGGCGGTGATCGGCGTGCTGATGGGCCTGATTTCCGGCTACTACCGCGGCATCTGCGACATCGTGGTGATGCGCTTCGCCGACGTGCAACTGGCGCTGCCCTTCATCCTGCTGGCGATCACCTTCATCGCCATCGTCGGCGGCAGCCTGACCAACACCATCATCCTGCTGATCGTGTCGCAGTGGGTGCAGTACGCGCGCCTCGTCCGCGGCTCCGTCCTGGCATTGCGCGAGCGGGAGTTCATCCAGTCCGCCCGCGCCATCGGGGTCAAGGACTGGCGGATCATCGTCCAGCACCTGCTGCCGAACCTGATCGGCCCGGTGATCGTGCTGCTGACGCTGAACGTCGCCAACAACATCCTGCTGGAAAGCAGCCTGACCTTCCTCGGGCTCGGCATCGATCCGACCATCCCCAGCTGGGGCGGCATGCTGGCCTCCGGGCGCACCTATCTCCAGGTCGCCTGGTGGGTCAGCGTCTTCCCCGGCCTTGCCATTCTTCTGACCGTGCTGGGCCTGAACCTGCTCGGCGACTGGCTGCGCGACAGCCTCGACCCCACCGGGAGAACGTCACGATGACCGTCCTGTTCGAAGCCTCGTTCGAGCGGACGCTCGATCAACTGTGCGCCCAGCTGAACGGCGGCGCCCAGAGCGGCAATTCGGTGGAGGCCTGGACCTTCGACGATGCGCGGAGCCGCCGCGCCGCCGAGCGGCGCCTCGCGGAGCGCGGCGTGTCCGCCCGAATCCGCAGCGCCTACAAGCCCCTGCTGCACTTCTTCCTGGAGGAGGTGGAGCGGGGCGATCTGGCGGCCGTGACCGTCGCCTATCCGGTCCACCCACAGGCTCCGGCGAACCGCTTCCTGCTGGAGGCCTATCCGCTGGCCGCCCTGCTGGACGGGTTGAAGGTGGCGTTCCACCCGCGGGCGGACGGCGCGTTCCATTACGACGTGACGCTGACCTTCAAGGATGGCCGGCGGGAGGAACAGCGGGTGGCCGCGCCCAACCGCGTCCACACCGACATGGCGGGGGAGACCAGCGTTTCGCCGACCGGCTGGCTGCGCCTGGGCGACAATGAGGACGGGGAACGGCTGGAGACCGATTACGAGCGGCTGTTCGAAGCCGCCATGACGGCCATCATTGCCCACCCCTGGACCGGCGGCGAGCCCTATTTCGAGGAACTGAGCATCCGCGTCGACTATCCGGCGGCGGACGAACCGCTGGGCTTCGCCGACGAGGTTGTGAGCCTGCGTGAAGCCTTGCACGAGGACTTCTATTTCTCCCTGCTGGAGGTGTTCCAGCGCAAATCCGGCCGGCCGCTCGGCGACCGCGGGCTGAAGCCGGGCCAGATCGCACCGGACATCGGGCTGAGCGATGGCGCAGTGCGGGTGCGGGTGGAACTGCGTCCCCTGTCATGCGACGCCGCCACGGCCGCCGACGAGCCATTGGACGTCCCCTCGCTGGACCGCGCCGCCGCTCCGGTCGGAGACGCGGCGATCCGTGCCGGATTGGAGCGGATCGGCGGTGACCCGTTCGAGGCGGGAACGCGTAGCGGACGCCCGGTGCTCGCCCGCTATGTGCGGGGCAGCGACGTACCGGTGATGATCAGCGGCGGCCAACACGCGAACGAGACGACCGGCGTGGTGGGCGCCCTGCGGGCGGCAAGCCGGCTGGCGCAGCGTCCGGGCGCGCATTTCACCGTTTCGCCCCTGGAGAATCCGGACGGCTACGCCCTGCATCAGCGGCTGCGGGCCGCCAACCCGCGCCACATGCACCACGCGGCGCGCTACACCGCGCTCGGCGACGACCTGGAATACCGCGATCCGGCGACGGCCGGTCCCCATCTCAATGAAAAGGCCATCCGGCTGGAGGCGGAACGGTTGAGCGGCGCCCGTCTCCACCTGAACCTGCACGGCTACCCCTCGCATGAATGGACCCGGCCGCTGTCGGGCTATGTCCCCCGCAACTTCGCCATGTGGACCCTGCCCAAGGGCTTCTTCCTGGTGATGCGCCACCACGCGGGTTGGGAGACGGTGGCGGAGCGCCTGCTCGACCGGGTGACGGCGCATCTTGCCACGATTCCTGAACTGGCGGCCCGCAACGCCGAACAGATCGCACTCTACGAAATCCATGCCGGCGAGACTGGATTCCGCATCATCAACGGCTTCCCCTGCCTTTCGTCACTGGATGAACGCAGCACGGTGCCGGTGACGTTGATCACCGAATATCCGGACGAGACCATCTACGGCGATGCCTTCATCCAGGGCCACACCGCGCAGATGGCGACGGTGCTTGCCGCCTACGAGGCCTGGCAGGAGCTTGTCGTGAGCTGACCGGCGCCATCATGGCATGCCCAGGCCCACGAGAGCGGGCCTGGGGCTGTCGGTTAAGCCGGGCCGGTGACCCGCCTTACTTCTCCACCAGCGGGCAGCCACCTTCAGACAGCGGGCGGAACGCTTCGGGGCCAGGGATGGTCTTGACCAGCTTGTAGAAGTCCCAAGGTCCCTTCGATTCTTCGGGCTTCTTGACCTCGAAGAACAGCATGTCGTGGACCGCCCGGCCGTCAACGCGAACGCTGCCCTTGCCGAACAGGGGATCATCGGTCGGCAGGTCCCGCATCTTGGCGGCGACGACGGCGCCATCGGTGCTGTCGGCGGCCTTGACCGCCTTCAGATAATGAAGGGCGCCGGCATAGACGCCGGCCTGGTTGCCGGTGGGACGGCGCCCGTCCATCCGGGCAGCGAAGCGGTCGGCAAAGGCCCGGGTGCCGGGATTCAGATCCCAATAGAAGGCCTCGGTCAGATACAGTCCCTGCGCATCCTTCAATCCGACGGCGGCGACGTCGCTCAGCTGCATCAGCAAGGCGGCCAGCCGCTGGCCGCCGGCGGTGATGCCGAACTCGGTCGCCTGCTTGACCGACCCGATGGTGTCGCCCACCGCGTTGGCCAGCCCGATGACCTGTGCGCCGCTGCCCTGCGCCTGTAGCAGGTAGGAGGAGAAATCAGACGCGTTGGGCGGATGGCGGACGCTGCCGACAATGGTGCCGCCCATGCTCTTGACCACCGCCGAGGCGTCGCGCTCCAGCGCATGACCGAAGGCGTAGTCGGCGGTCATGAAGAACCAGCGCTTGCCCCCGCTCTCCGTCACCGCCCGCGCCGTGCCGTTGGCCAGCGCCCAGGTATCGTAGGTCCATTGGATGGTATTGGGGGAGCATTTCGGGCCGGTCAGCTCCGTCGTACCGGGACCGGATGCGATGAAGACGGCCTTGGACTTGCGCGTCACCTCGTTCACCGCCAGCGCCACCGACGAGAAGGGCACGTCCAGAACCGCGTCGACATGCTCCTGGTCCAGCCAGCGGCGCGCGGTGGCGGCGCCGATGTCGGGCTTGTTCTGGTGGTCTGCGTGGATGACCTCGATGGTGACGCCGGGCAGCTCCTTGGCGAAATCCTCCGCAGCCAGTTCCGCAGCCACCACCGAGCCCCGGCCGGTGCTGTCGGACGCGAAGCCGCTCATGTCGGTCAGCACCCCCAGCTTCACCCGGTGATTCGCGATCTCGGCCGATGCCGGGACGGTGCCGATCGACAATGCGACGAGGCTGGCGGCGGCCATGCCGGCCAGCGTGTATCCGGTCTTCATCAAGGTCCTCCCCTTATTCATTTTGATGCTCTACGGTTTTGCCCGCTGCCGTCAGGCGCCGGTGGCCCCGCCACGCAGATCCCGCAGGACCTCCTGGGCGATGTCCTGGCGCACGCTGCCGCGCTCCACCAACGCGGCGGCGACGCGGTCGATCTCGTCGCCGACCGCGCCGGCCATCATCGCGATGTTCTGGGCGTGCAGAGCCATGTGGCCTTTCTGGATGCCGGTGGTCGCCAGCGCCTTCAGCGCCGAGAAGTTCTGTGCCAGCCCAACCGCGGCGATGATGCGGGCGAGACGTTCGGCGCTGGTTACGCCGAGGATCGCCAGACAGGCCTGCGCCGTCGGATGCGCCTTGGTGGCGCCACCGATCAGCCCGACCGCCATCGGCAGTTCGATGGAGCCGCTGAGCTGTCCGTCGGCGGTTACCTCGAAGCGGGTCAGGCTGCCATACTGGCCGCTACGGGCGGCAAAGGCATGGGCGCCGGCCTCCACCGCACGGGTGTCGTTGCCGGTCGCCAGCACGACGGCGCTGACGCCGTTCATGATCCCCTTGTTGTGGGTGGCGGCGCGATACGGGTCGGCGGCGGCAAAGTGATAGGCGCTGATGATGCCGTCGCGCACCGACTCGCCGCCGATCTGGTCGAGCGGCCACACCGCATGCGCCCGCGCCAGCCGGCGGTCGGCCAGATTGGACAGGATGCGCAGATACACCCGGCCGCCGCTCCAGGCGGCGATGTGGGGGGCCAGCTTCTCCGCCATGCTGTTGACGGCGTTGGCGCCCATCGCGTCGCGGGTATCGACGATCAGATGGGTCACCAGCATCGGGCCGCCCTGGCTGTCGAGCACACGCACCTCGACATCGCGGAAGCCGCCGCCGAAAGACAGCAGTACCGGATCGCAGCCGTCGCAGATCGCCTTGATCTCCTCGCGTCGCCCGAGGATGCGCAGGCGGGCCGCATGGGGATCGGCCACGTCGACCGCCTGGATCTGCGCGATCATCAGCGTGCCGGACATCGAGGTGGTGAAGCCGCCGGCGTCATAGCATTGCCGGGCCGCGTTGCAGACCGCGGCGACGACCGACGACTCCTCCGTCGCCATTGGGATCAGCACATCCTCGCCGTCGACCCTCATATTGGTCGCGATCCCCAGCGGGATATTCATCGACCCGATTACGTTCTCGACCAGACGGTCGGCAAGGCCCAGATCCAGGTTCCCGGTGTCCGACAGCCGCGCGGCGGCGGCGGCATCGAGGCCGGCGAAGTCCGAGACGATGCCCAAGCGCTCCGCCGGCGATTTCTTATGGAATCCGGAAATGCGGGAACTGCGGGTGGTGTCGTTCATTCCTGAACCCTGTCGTGCGCTTTGTGGATGCATTCCCTTCCGGCGCCGCGCGGCGGAGCGCACCGGATGGGATAATGAGGGCGGGACAATGCTGGTGCTGGTCGAACGGGCGCCGCGGGCTGCCCCGCCATCACCATTCGTTTCATTGATGATCAGTGATACAAAGGGACAGCACAAGGGACAGTTTCCCGAAATCTCCGGGACACTGTACCAGCGCATTTGTTGGGACACTGAAACGGTGACGCGATGACACGGGTGGGTAGCATCGTCGACAGGATCGCCGGCCTGATCGGCGAGGGCCTGTTGAAGCCGGGAGAGCGTCTCCTGTCGGTGCGGGCCGGCGCCGTCGAGCACGGCGTCTCGAAGAACACTATGGCGGAGGCCTACGACCGTCTGGTCGCGCTGGGCCATGTCGAGGCGAAGCAGGGGGCCGGCTATTACGTCGCCCGCGTCCGCCATGCCGTGGTCGGGCAGCAGTCCGCCCATGTCGCCGAAGCGGTGGACTTCGTGTCTCTGCTTCGCGAACAGCTGGTGCAGAGCTATGCCGTGCGGATCGGCGATGGCCGGCCGCCGCCGTCCTGGATGGAGCGGTTCGAGGTCGGTGGCAGCCCGCGTTTCCTGGCCGCAACCCGCAGCCTGACGCCGGAACACGGCTACGGCTCCCCCTGGGGCTTCCTGCCGTTGCGGGAGCGGCTGGCGCTGACGCTCGGCGAACGGTCGATCACGGCGTCGCCGGACCAGATCCTGCTGACCCAGGGCGCGAACCACGCACTCGACCTCGTGGCCCGCCAGATGCTGGAACCGGGGGACACGGTGCTGGTCGACAGCCCCGGCTATTATCCACTGTTCGGCAAGCTCCGGCTGTCGCGGATCAGCATCGTCGGCGTCCAGCGGCGCCACGACGGCCCCGACCTCGACGATCTCGCCGCCAAGGCCGCCGCCCACAAGCCGAAGCTGTTCTTCACCCAGTCGCTGGCGCACAACCCGACCGGCGGCTCGATCACGCCCGCCGTCGCGCACCGCCTGCTGCGGATTGCCGAACAGCACGGCCTGTACGTCGTCGAGGACGACCCCTTCGCCGATGTCCTGCCCGCCGCCAGCCCGCGGCTCGCCGCGCTCGACCAGTTGGAGCGGGTCATCTATGTCGGTACCTTCTCGAAAACCCTGTCGGCCAGCCTGCGTGTCGGCTATGTCGCAGCGAAACGCCCTCTGATCGACCGGCTGTGCGACGTCAAGATGCTGACCGTCGTCAGCACCTCCGACTATGTCGAGCGGATCGTCTACGCCTTCATCGCCTCCGGCCAGTATCTTCGACATCTGCGCCGGCTGAAGACGCTGATAGCGGAGCATACGGAAAAGGCGACGCTCGCATTGACCCGCATCGGTGTCCGGCTGCCGCCGGCCGCTCCCGGGGGATATTATCTGTGGGGTGAGCTTCCTGACCGCATCGACGAGGCCGAACTGGTGCGCCAGGCTGCGGAACAGGGGATTTTCCTGGCGCCCGGCACACTGTTCCTGCCGACGCGGACGGCCACTGCGCCGGCGATGCGGATCAACATCGCCTACGCCGACGACCCCCGCTTCATCGCATTTCTCGGCGACCGTCTGCACGCAAACGGCGCGCGGTAACCGGAACCGCGCTGACCCGCCGCTTCGCCACGATGGGCACTATCTGCCGTCGCCATCCCGGCGGCTTTCCTCGACGACCCAGCGGCGGAAGCGGTCGCGACGCTCATCCGGCGTGCGCCGGTTGGAGACGACGAGGAAATAGCCCCGTTCCGTCTGAACCGGCCGGTCGAACAGGGCAACCAGATGCCCGTCCCGCATCAGATCGGCGATCAGCGGGCTCCATCCCAGCGCCACCCCCTGGCCCATCAAGGCAGCCTGCAGGACCAGCGGGTAATTGTTGAAGGTCAGATCATGGCCGCCGGCCGGCACGGGCAGCCCGTGCAGGGTGAACCAATCACCCCAGGACAGCCAGGCGGCCGGCCCGATGCATTCCAGATGCAAGAGCGGCAGGGAGGCCAGATCGGCCGGGTCGGCGGCGGCCCCAGCGGCGGCCCCAGCGGCGGCCCCGGTGGCGGCCCCGGTGGCGAACTGGGCGCGGCTTGCCCGGAAAGCAGGGCTGCAGACCGGCAGGACCCGCTCGGGAAACAGGAGTTCCGCCTCGCAGCCTGGCCAATGGCCGTGACCGAAGGTGATGGCGATGTCCGCCGCCTCGCGGCGCAGGTCGATCGCATTCTGCGTCGTCACGATCCGCACATCCAGTTCGGGCAAAAGCTGGCGCAAGGCGCCGAGACGCGGCAGCAGCCAGCCGGAGGCGAAACCGAAATCGGTGGCGACGTTCAGAACGCCCGGCCGTTGCCGATCGCGGATGCGGGTCACCGCATCGCCGATGCCGTCCAGCGCCTCGCGCGTCGCCTCGTAGAGCCGCACGCCGTCCGGCGTCAGCGCGACTCCGCGGTGAAGGCGACGGAACAGCGCCGTCCCCAGATCGGCCTCCAGCCAGCCGATCTGGTGGCTGACGGCCGACTGGGTGCAGGCAAGCTCGCGGGCGGCAGCGCTGAAGCTGAGCAGCCGGCCGGCAGCCTCGAAGAAAATCAGGGTGCGCAGTGGCGGCAGGCGGTCCTTTCCCATGAGCACCCCTCATACCGGCATGATGAGACAGGGGCTTCACGCCCCTGTTGGGCGCGTCAATTCTATCGTTCTCGAACGATCTGTCCATAAACGGTATGAAGTAGGCGGATATGGCACGGCGCCCCAACATCCTCATCCTCATGGCCGACCAGATGATCCCGCAGGCGCTCGGCGCCTACGGCAACCCGACGGTGCGGACGCCGCACATCGACCGCTTGGCGGAGGGCGGCGTGGTGTTCGACAGCGCCTACTGCAACAGTCCGCTCTGCGCCCCCTCGCGCTATGTCTTCCTGTCCGGGCGGTTGCCCTCGGCAATCGGCGGCTACGACAACGCCGCCGAATTTCCCTCCGCGGTTCCCACTTTTGCCCATTACCTGCGGCTGGCCGGTTACCGGACCATTTTGTCCGGCAAGATGCATTTCTGCGGGGCCGACCAGCTTCACGGTTTCGAGGAACGGCTGACCACCGACATCTATCCGGCCGATTTCGGCTGGACGCCGGACTGGACCCGGCCCCAGGAACGGCCGAGCTGGTATCACAACATGAGCTCGGTGCGCGATGCCGGCCCCTGCCTGCGCACCAACCAGCTCGACTTCGACGAGGAGGTGGTTTTCACCGCCGAGCGCAAGCTGTACGACATCGCCCGCGGCCGGCGGGAACGGCCCTTCTGCTTCGTGGTGTCGCTGACACATCCGCACGACCCCTACGCCATCACCGAGCGCTACTGGAACCGCCACACCGACGCGGAGGTCCCGCTGCCGCGCGTCACTCTGGCGCCGGGCACGATGGACCCGCATTCGCGGCGTTTGCGTCACGTCTGTGCGATGGACGAGAGGCCGCTCAGCGAACGGCAGATCCGCAACGCCCGCCGCGCCTATTACGGGTCCGTCGCCTATGTGGACGACCAGATCGGTCGGATGATGGGGGCGCTGGAGGAAACCGGACTGGCCGAGGACACCGTCATCGTCCTGCTGTCCGACCATGGCGACATGCTGGGCGAACGCGGGCTGTGGTACAAGATGAGCTTCTTCGAGTCCGCCTGCCGCATCCCGCTGATCATCCGGGCGCCGGGCTGGTTCCAGGCCGGACGGGTCGCCGCCTCGGTCTCATCGATGGATCTGCTGCCGACCCTGGTCGACCTCGCCCATGACGGGGCGGCACCAGGCTGGCGGACGCCGATCGACGGGCGCAGCCTGCTGCCGCACCTTCAGCGCAGCGGCGGCCATGACGAGGTGATCGGCGAATATCTGGCTGAAGGTGCCCTGGCCCCGATCGTGATGATCCGGCGCGGCCGCGAGAAATTCATCCATTCGCCAGCCGATCCTGACCAGCTCTACGATCTGTCCGAGGATCCAGACGAGCTGGTGAACCGGGCGGAGCAGCCCACCGCCGGCTCGTCGGCGGCCGATGCCCTGCGACGCTTCCGCGCCGAGGTGGAACAGCGCTGGGACTTGGCGCGGCTGTATGAGGAGGTTGTCGCCAGCCAGCAGCGGCGCCTCCTGGTGGGTGATGCACTGCGCCAGGGGCAGCACCGCTCCTGGGATTTCCAGCCCTTCACCGATGCAGGCACCAGCTATATGCGCAACCATCTGGATCTCGACGATCTGGAAGCCATGGCGCGCTTCCCGCGCCCTGGCACCCCGGCGCATTAAGACGGCGCGCCGGCGCGCCGGACGTCGACCATCACCCGACAGGAGGGAGAGCACATGCGTGCACCGGAGCTTGCAATGGGCGGTTTGACAGCGGGGCGTTCGGCACTGGCCGGTCTGGTGGTCGTGATCGGGATGACGGTCGGCGCGCTGGCGATTTCGGCAGCGGCATCGGAATCGGCGACTGCGGCGGAGCCCGCGAGTTGCCAGACGGTGAGGATGGCCGATCCCGGTTGGACGGACATCACCGCGACCAATGCGGTGGCGGGAGCGCTGCTGGGAGCCATGGGCTATCAGCAGAAGATCGAGACGGTCGCCGTGCCGATCATTTTCCAGGGGCTGAAGACCGGGCAGATCGATGTCTTCCTCGGCAACTGGATGCCGGCGCAATCCACCTTCCTCGACAAGCTGATCGCCGAGAAATCCGTCGAGATCGTGCGCCCGAACCTGGAGAACGCCAAATTCACCCTGGCGGTGCCGACCGCGGTGGCCAATGCCGGCGTGCACAGCTTTGCCGACCTCGCCCGGTTCGGCGACCGGTTCGAAAAGAAGATCTACGGGATCGAGCCGGGGGCGCCGGCGAACCAGAACATCCAGCGTATGCTCGACAAGAAGGATTTCGGGCTGGAGGGCTGGACCCTGGTCGAATCGAGCGAGCAGGCCATGCTGGCACAGGCGATGCGCCGGACGCGCAACAAGGATTGGGTGGTCTTTCTCGGCTGGCAACCGCACCCGATGAACACCCGGATCGACATGACCTATCTCAGCGGCGGCGACGCCTATTTCGGCCCGAACTATGGCAGCACCACGGTCAACACCCTGTCCCGGCGCGGCTACGGCAATGAATGCACGAACGTCCACCGCCTGTTCAGCCAACTCGCCTTCACCGTCGAGATGGAGAACGAGATCATGGCCGCCATCACCGAAGACAAGAAAGCCCCCAAGGACGCAGCGGCCAGCTACCTGAAGGCGCATCCCGACCTCATTGGCCCCTGGCTGGCCGGCGTGTCGACCCGCGACGGCAAGGACGCCGCCCCGGCCGTGCGCGCGGCGTTGGACCTGAAGTGACGCAACCAAACGATAAGGAGACGAACAACCATGCTTGCCGCGTTGCGCGCATGGGTCCGGGCCCGCTTCCCATCCTGGTTCAGGCCGGCCTACCGGCCTGAACGCCATTACATGCGGGGTCCCTCCGGTTTGCGATGAGGCCGGAGGGGGAAGGACCGCCGGATCATACGGCAACCATCTCCATCAGCCGGGCACGGTCGGCCGGGGAAGCCGCTTCGCCGTGGAGCGTGATGCGCCCCCGTTCCACCGCGTAGAAACGGTCAGCGACATCCAGGGCGCGGTGGATGTTCTGCTCCACCAGCAGGATGGTCAATCCCGCCCGCTTCAGCTCCGTGATGATCGCGAAGATCTCGTCGACGATCATCGGCGCCAGACCTTCCGTCGGTTCGTCGATCAGCAACAGCTTGGCGGTACCCACCATCACGCGGGCCATCGCCAGCATCTGCTGCTCGCCGCCAGACAAGGTGGTGCCGAGTTGCCGCCGCCGTTCGGCCAGCCGGGGGAAGCGGGCGAAGGCCTGTCCGATCGCCTGTTCATTCTCCCGGCGCGCCCGGCCGGGACATTGGCGCAGCCCCAGCCGCAGATTCTCCTCGACGCTGAGGCCTGGGAAGATGCGGCGATCTTCCGGCACCAGCCCGAGCCCAAGGCGGGCGATCGCGTCGGGCGTCTGCCCGGCCAGATCAATGCCGTCGAAGCGGATCGTGCCGGAACTGGCCGGCACCCAGCCGGCGACGGATTTCAGAATGGTGGTCTTGCCGACGCCGTTGCGGCCGAACAGCCCGACCACCTCGCCCGGACCGGCCTGCAGGGACACCCCTTGCAGAACATGGCTCAGGCCGTAATGCGCGTGCAGGTTCTCGATGGAAAGCATGGGTGTCACCCGTGTCCGAAATAGGCGGCCTGTACGGCGGGATCGGCGCGCACCACGGCGGGCGGCCCTTCGGCAATCTTCCGGCCCTGGGCCATCACGACGACATGGTCCGACAGGCTCATCACCAACCCGATGTCGTGTTCGATCAGCAGCACGGTCAGGTCGCCGGCCAGCGAGCGGATCAGCGCGCCGGTGTCGGCGGTGTCGCCGTGGCTCATGCCCTGGGTCGGCTCGTCCAGCAGCAGCACCCGCGGTTCGGCGGCCAGCGCCACCGCGATCTCCAGCCGCCGCTGTTCGCCGTGCGACAGGTTGCCGGCAAGCTCGCGCGCCTTGGCCGACAGACCGAACCGCTCCAGCAGCGCGTCGGCCTTGGCCAGCGCCCGGCGGCTGTGGCCGACCGGGCGCAAGGCATGCCAGGGCCGTTCCAGAACCTGCGCGGCGATCCGCAGGTTTTCCAGCACCGGCAGCTCGAAGAACAGGTTGGTGATCTGGAAGGACCGCGCCAGCCCGGCGGCGAGCAGGCGGTCGGGGGACCGCCCGGTGACATCGGCGCCGTCCAGGGTGACCCGGCCGCCGGTCGGGCGGATGGCGCCGCTGATCAGGTTGAACAGCGTGCTCTTGCCCGCCCCGTTGGGTCCGATGACCGAGGTGATCCGTCCGGCTGCGGCCTCGAAGCCGACGCCCGCCACCGCCTGGAGCCCGCCGAAATTCACCGACAGGTCGCGCACGCCCAATGCACAGGCGCCGCCTGCGCTGGCCGTCGCCGCTTTGAGGGAGGATGCCATCATGGCGTCGTCCTCCCGGTTTCGCCCCTTGAGCCATTGTGCCGGTTCAGCCGGGCCAGCAGAGCGCCGACCAGCCCCTTGCGCAGGAAGATGACGGACAGCATGAAGATGACCCCCACGACGATCAGGTGATGCTCGGTCCAGGATCCGACGACCGAGCGCAGGGCGGTCAGCAGCAGGCTGCCCACCACCGGCCCGACCAGCGTGCCGACGCCGCCGACGATGACGGTAATGACGGCGTTGCCGGAGGTTTCGAAGAACATCAGTTCCGGCGAGACGAAGCCGCGCAGCATCGGATAGAGCGCCCCCGCCAGCGCGGCGACGCAGGCCGCCAGCACATAGACCGCCAGCTTGTAGCGCCAGGCGTTGAAGCCCAGGAACGGTACGCGCTTCTCGTTGGCGCGGATGGCGGCCAGGGTGCGGCCGAACGGCGCGTCCATCAGATAGGCCAGCCCTGCATAGGCCGCGACGGTTAGGGCCAGCACCAGCAGGAAGAAGGACAGCGGATCGGCGGTGTCGAGACTGAACGGCCCGAATCCGACCTGGACCTGCGGGATGCCGATCAGCCCGTCCGACGCGCCCAACGCGCGGGTGTTGTAGACGGTCTTGGCGGCGACCTGCGCCAGCCCGAAGGTGATGAGTGCGAAATAGACGCCCTTCACCCGGTTGGCGATGACGCCGCCGATCAGGCCCGCCACGCCGCCGGCCAGCAGGGCCGCTCCCATCGCCAGCCAGAAGCTGGGGGCGACGTCGCGCAGGACGAGCGCCGAGACATAGGCGCCCAGCCCGAAATACAGCGCCTGTCCCAGCGACAGCAGGCCGTTATAGCCGAGCAGCAGGTCGACGCTCATCGCCAGCCCGGCGAAGATCAGCGCTTCGGTCGCCAGACGCAGGTAGAAGCCGTTGCCGGTCGCCCAGGCGACGGCGGCGAAGCCCAGCGCCGCCGCCAGGAAACCAAGCGCCAGCCAATGGACCGGCGCCAGACGGGAAAGCCGGGAAACCGGCCCGGCCCTGCCGGGGTCGGAGAGGGTGCGCAGAGTGGCTTCAGGCATGTCCGAGCCTCCCGAACAGGCCCTGCGGCCGGACCATCAGCACCAGCACCATGATCCCGAACACCAGCGGGTCGGACCACACCGGCGAAATGTAGAGGCTGGAGAGCGCCTGCACCTGGGTCAGCAGCAGGCCGGCGATCACCGCCCCCTGGATCGACCCCATGCCGCCGACGATCACCACGGTGAAGGCCATCAGGATGAAATCGCGGCCCATGGTCGGGAACACCGAATAGATCGGCGCCAGCAGCACGCCGGCCAGCCCGGCCAGAGCGACCCCGAAGGCGAAGGTGCCGGCATAGACGCGGCGCACCGGCACGCCCAGCGACGAGGCCATGTCCTTGTCGAAGGCCGCCGCCCGGACCATGGCGCCAAGCCCGGTGCGGAAGACCACCAGCCAGACCGCGGCAATCAGTGCGAGGCCGAAGCCGATCAGGAACAGCCGGTAGTTCGGCAGGAACATGCCGAGAATCTCGGTGCCGCCCTCGATCGGGTTCTCGGGCCGCAGGGTGTTGGGTCCATAGACCAGCTTCAGCAGATCCTCCAGGATCATCCCCAGCCCGAAGGTCAGCAGCAGGGTCAGAATGTGGCGGTCGCGGCTGTGGAAGACCCGTGCGATCAGCCAGCGCTCGGCCATCCAGCCGATCGGCAGCATCAGCAGCGGCACCAGCACCAGCAGCGCCCAGAACCCGACGCCCAGCCCGGCCAGGGTCAGGGACAGGAAGGCGCCCATGGCGTAGAACTCGCCATGGGCCATGTTGATGACGTCCAGCAGCCCGAAGATGATGGTCAGGCCCAGCGCCATCAGAACGACGGCAACCCCGAGCGACAGACCGTTCAGCGCCTGCGGCGCCAGGACGAATTGCAGATAGTCGATGAGATCGGCCATGGCCATCGGCTCCTTGACTGCGTCCTCAGAAGCGGGTGCAGAGGTCCGGCCCGATGGCCTTCTCGCCCGGAACGGTGCCGACCACGTCGAAGCGGTTGTTGGTGCCGTCCGACGAGATGCGCACGGCGTACATGTCCTGGACCGCCTGATGGTCGCCGGCCCGCATGGTCTTGGTGCCCTGCGGCGTGCTCCAGCTCAGCCCCTCCATCGCCTTGCGCAGCGCGTCGGTGTCGGTGCCGCCGGCCTTCTCCACCGCCGCCTTGAAGAAGCCGATCAGGCCGTAGCTGTCGGCGCCGTAGAGGTCGGGGGCGGTGTCGTAGGCCTTGCGGAAGGCGGTGACGAAGGCCTTGTTCTCGGGCGTCGCCAGTTCTGCAGAATAACCGACGCCGGTGACGAAGCCGTCGGCCGCCTTGCCGATGGCGCCGATGTTCTGGGCGGTGACGGTGCCGGACGCGCCGACGATGGTCAGGTTGCGCAGCAGCCCGTACTCGCCCATCTGCGTCAGCAGCCGCACGGTGTCGTTGCCGGCGGTGGAGGTGTAGAGCACGCTGGGCCGCGCGGCGCGGAGCTGGCCGAAATACTGCGAGTAATCCTTGCTGCCGAGCGGCGCGAAGACCTCGCCGGTCGATTGCGCCCCGGTCTTCTCCGCCGCCTCCTTGAAGGCCGCGACGGTGGACCGGCCCATCTCGTAATCGGGGCCGAGATAATAGACCTTGGCCTTCGGCTTGTCCTTGGCCAGCCATTCCGCCAGCGCCGCCGACTGCTGCCCCGCCCGCGCATTCACCCGGAAGACGTTGGGCGAGCATTTGTCGGTGGTGATGGCGTCGGAGAAGGAGACGGTGGTGGCGATCAGCCGGCCGTTGCGCTCCGCCAGCTGCCCGACCGCCAGGGTGGAGCCGGAATTGACGGTGCCGGTCAGGAAATCGACCTTGTTAACCTGGAACAGCTTTTCCGCCTTCTGGGTGGCGACGGCGGGGTTGGCCTCCTCGTCCTCGAACAGCAGCTCGACCTGACGGCCGAGAATGCCGCCGGCGGCATTGACCTCCTTCGTCGCCAGTTCCAGGCCCCAGCGGACCTGCTGGCCGATCGGCGCGTAGGTGCCCGACAGCGGGGTCACCACCCCGATGCGGATCGGATCGGCGGCCTGCGCCGCCCCAGGGGCTGCAAGTGGCGCCGCCAGCAGGGCCAGCAGCGGCGAAAGGGTGTAGATTGACCTCGGAAGAGCGTTCTTGGACATGGATGGTCTCCCTCACTGGCGCAATGCCGCGCCCTGTTGTTGGAAAGGCGGCGCCCGCTCGTTCGATGGCGGGCGCTCGACGTCGGTGCCGAAACCGGAGCCGGGGATCAGTTGCCCGTGAAGACGGGCTTGCGCTTCTCGTGGAAGGAGGCGACGCCCTCCTTGAAATCCTCCGAGCCGCGCAGGCGGCCGTAGGCCTGCCCTTCGATCTCGATGGCGCCGTTGACCGATACGTTGTTGCCGCTGTTCAGCACGCCCTTGATGGTGCGCTGGGCCAGCGGCGAGAAGCCGCGCAGTTCATCGACCAGGGCGGCGACCGTCGCCTCAAGTTCGGCGTCGGCGACGCAGTCGGTGACGAAGCCCCAGTCGGCAGCCTGACGGCCGGGGATGCGCTTGGCCCGCATCACCATGTCCTTGGTCCGGCAGATGCCGATCATGTGCAGCAGGCGGGCCGAGCCGCCGGAACCGGGGATCATGCCGATGCGCATTTCCGGCAAGGCGAACTGCGCGGTCTCCGACACGATGCGGAAATCGCAGGCCAGCGACAGCTCGAAGCCGACGCCGAAGCAATAACCGCGGACCTGGGCGATCACCGGCTTGCGGCAGCGTTCCGGGGCGGCGATGTTGACCGCCAGTTCCGACACATGCTCCGCCGACTTCTCCATGAAGCCGGCGATGTTGCCGCCGGACGAGAAGTTCTCGCCCTCGGCGCGCAGGACGATCACCCGCACCTTGGGATCGCGGTCCAGCGCCGCGAACACTGCGGCGAACTGGTCGCGCTGAAGCATGCTGACGATGTTGAAGGGCGGACGGTGCAGCACGATGTCGGCGCGTTCGTTGGCCTCGTCGATCTCCACGCGGAAGCCATCGAGGTCGGCGAGCAGGCGGTCGGTGCTGTCGAAACGGTAGGGGGTCACGGTCGGAAACTCCATGGATGAAGGCGGTGTTCAGGAGAGTGTCGGGCTGTGTTCGGCCGGGTTGTGTTCGGCAGAGCTGTGCTCAAGGGTGAATTCGCCGGCCTGGAGCTTGCGGCGCAGGATCTTGCCGACCGGCGATTTCGGGATTTCGTCGAGGAAGACGTACTCGCGCGGGCGCTTGAAATTGGCGAGGCCGGAGGTGCGGCAATGGTCGTCGAGATCCTTCGCCTCGACGCCACGGGCGCGCTTGACGAAGGCGACGACCCGCTGGCCCCAGCGCTCATCGGGCAGGCCGGCGACCGCGACCTCCAGCACGCCGTCATGCAGCGACAGCACGCTTTCGATCTCGACTGGCGAGACATTTTCGCCGCCGGTGATGATCATGTCGTCGACTCGGCCGGTGACGAAGAGGTCGCCATCGGCGTCGAGGAAACCGATGTCGCCGGTGAAGTACCAGCCGGCATGCAGCGCCTTGGCGTCGGCGTCCGGCCGCTTCCAATAACCTTCAAAGGATTCGTCGCCGGAAAGGTCGGCGACGATCTGCCCCTCCTCCCCGGCCGCTGCGCACGCGTCGGGATCGAAGCTGCCGAGGCGGACGATGCGGATGCGCTGGTTCAGCGCCGCCTTGCCGGCCGACCCCGGCTTGGCCGGAGCATTCTGGTCGATGGTGAAGGTGTAGATCTCGGACGAGCCGTAATGGTTGACGAACAGCTCGGGCCGGAAGGCGGCGTCCAGCCGCTTCAGCAGGCCGTCGGTCATCGACGCCCCGGCGAAGCCCAGCTTGCGCACCGACGACACGTTGGTCTGTGCGAATTTCGCGTCGGCCAGCAGATCGTGGTAGAGCGTCGGCACCAGATAGAGGCAGGTCAGCCGCTCCGCCGCGATCAGGACGAGCGCTCGGCCGGTGTCGAAGCGCGGCAGGCAGACGAAGCAGCCGTCGACCAGCGCCATCGCCAGCAGCGAGCGTACTCCCATCGTGTGGTAGAGCGGCATCACCCCCAGCGTGCGCTCGCCCCGGCGGTAGCAGTTCTGGGCGACATGGGCGATGGCGGAGGCGCGCTCCGTCCGGTGACGGCGCGGCACGCCCTTTGGCTTGCCGGTGGTGCCGGAGGTGTAGAGGAACAGCGAGACATGCTCCGCCATGGCGCGGGGTTGCGCTTGGGCCATCTCGCTGTCCAGCAGATCGGCGAACCGGTGGTCGCTTCCATCGCCCGGATGGCCGACCGCGATGCAGGGCAACGCCCGTGCCGCAGCGGAGTCCCGGACCGCATCGGCCGAAACATCCTGATAGAAGAGGGCACGCACCTCGGCGTCGGGGAGGCAATAGTCCAACTCGTCGGCCTTCACCCGCCAGTTCAGCGGCACGACGGCGATACCGGCCAACTGGCAGGCCCAATGGATGGTCGCCATCTCCCAAGTGTTCTGCAGCGCGGTGGCAATGCGGTCGCCGGGGCGCAAGGCCAGCCGGTCGAAGGCGCCGACCAGCCGGCGGATGCGCTCCAGCCATTGCGCGTAGGTCAGCCGCAGGTCGCCGTCCACGATGGCGACCGCGTCGGGGCTGCGTTCCGCGCTGGCCAGGATACTGCGGCCGAGGTCAAACATGGGTGACCTCCTTCACCGTCTGGCCCGTGACCTCAATCACGGCGCGGACGATGCCGGCATATCCGGTGCAGCGGCAAAGATGGCCGCTCAGCATGTCGCGTAGCTCCTCTTCGGTGGGTTTGGGATTGCGGTCCAGGTAATCAGTCAGCGACATCAGGATGCCGGCCGTGCAGAAGCCGCATTGAAGGGCGTGGTGCCGGCGGAAGGCCTCCTGAAGCGCGGTCATGCGCCCCTCATTGGCCGCCGCCAGCCCCTCGACAGTGTCGATGCGCCGACCGTCGGCCTGGACCGCCAGCGTCAGGCAGGCGCGAACCGCCATGCCGTCGATGCGGACGGTGCAGGCGCCGCAGACGCCATGTTCGCAACCGACACGGGTGCCGTGGGCGCCCAGCTCGTGGCGCAGGAAATCGCTCAGCAGCAGGCGCGGATGGGCATGGCCGGTGCGCGGCGTGCCGTTCAGAACGATGGAGACGGCGTGCTGTGTCTCGGCCGCCAGGATCGGCGGAGTCTCGGGGGAGGTCAGCGGCGGCATGACAGGGCCTCTTCAAGGACGGTGCGGCCGATCCGGCGGACGAGGTCGCGGCGGTAGCGTGCGGTGGCGTGCTGATCGTCGTCGCCGCCGAGATCCCAGGCGAAGGCGTTCAGCGCCTCGTCGAGATCCGGCGGCAGGCGGCCGGCGGCGAGCGGCCAGGAGCGCAGCGTCGGCCGGTCCGCCACCCCGCCGACGGCGAGGCTGGCGCGCTCCCCATCCACCGTTGCGGCGCAGGCGGTGATGGCGAAATCGCCGTGCCGCATCGACTGCTCGCGGAAGGCATGGCCGCTGCCCGGTCGGGCCAGGGGAAAGCGGACGCATTCGACGATCTCGTCCGCCGCCTTCACCGTGGTCAGCGGCCCCAGGAAGAAATCGGCAGCGGGGGCGGTGCGGCGGCGGCGCAGGTTGCGCAGCACCACCTCGCCGCCGGTGGCGACCAGACAGAGCGGCGTCTCGGCGCTGGGATCGGCATGGGCGACCGACCCGCAAAGCGTGCCGCGGTTGCGGGTCTGGAAATGGCCGACCCACGGCAGGGCGGCGGCCAGCAGCGGCACCTCCCGCGCCAGGGTCGGACGGGCCAGGACCTCGGCCTGGGTGATGGCGGCGCCGACGGTCAGCCAGCCATCTTCGGCCCGCAGCGTGCGCAGTTCCTCCAGCCGGCCGAGATCGATCAGCAGGCGCGGCTGGACCAGCCGCATGTTCAGCATCGGCATCAACGACTGGCCGCCGGCGATCACGCGGGCATCGTCGCCCCCGGCCGCCAGCGCCGCCAGCGCATCGGCAACCGTCGCCGGCCGCAAATAGTCGAAGGACGCGGGTTTCATCGCTTGAGTCCCAGAAGGCGCAGCAGGCGCGCCAGAAGTGTCGGGTGTTCGGCCGGTGCCGCAGGGCCGCCGGCACGGGCGACCAGCTTCTCGAAGAACTGGCCGATCAGCAGGCGCGACGCGCTGTCGAGCATCCGGCCGCCGACCGCGGCGACCTTGCCGCCGACCGACGCGCCATACCGGTAGGTGACGCGCGTGCCGGTGGGCGTGCGCTCCAGCGTGACATGCCCGGTGCCGCTACCCGATCCCAGCGCGCTGGTACCGCTGCCGGTCAGGGTCAGCGCGTTGGGCGGGTCGAGGTCGGACAGCGCCACCTCCGCCGTGTAGTGGCCGCGCACCGGACCGATGCCGACCACCACCTCAGCCCGGTAGGCATTGGGACCGACGAGGTCCAGCGCCTCGCAGCCGGGCAGCAGCGCCGCCAATTCCCTCGGATCGAGCAGGATGGCCCAGACCTGTTCAGGCGTCGCCGGCACCTCGCGGCTGCCCTCCCCGGTCAGGCCGCGCCCGCCTTTGGCGACGGCCGACGGCGGACTTTCCCTGGAACCGGCGGCAGATGACGGGCGCGGCGGTTCGGGCGGATGGATCAGCGCCGCCAGTTTAGCGGGGGTGATCGGCAGGGACGGCGGCTCATCCACGGAAACGGCCGACAGCGCATCGGCCACCGCGTTGGCGAGGCAGACCGGGGTGCTCATGCAATTCCCCTCCCCCACCCCCTTGGCGCCGAGCGGCGTTACCGGCGACGGGCTTTCACGATGGAGGATGACGGGCTCCGGCACCTCGCAGGCGGTCGGCACCAGATAGTCGGCGAAGGTGCCGGACAGGAACCGGCCGTCCTCGCCATAGGCGTATTCCTCGTACAGCGCGGTGCCGACGGCATGGGCAAAGCCGCCCAGAATCTGGCCTTCCACCAGCAGCGGGTTCAGCAGCCGGCCGGCATCGTGCATGGTGACGTAGCGGTCGATCCGCACCGCACCCGTCGTCCGGTCGATCTCCACGCCGCAAAAATCGAAGATGAAGCCGTAGCAGGCCGAACTGTTGATGTGGTCGGCGTCGGTCGGCGCCTTCAGCGGTTCCGGCGTCCAGAAGGCGGTCTCGCGCAGCGCCGCCTCCTGCCCGTCGGGCAGCGTGCCGGGCGCCCAATGGCCGGCGGCGGCGACGCGGGAGAAGGACAGGCTGTTGTCCGGGTTGGCGTCGGAGAAGACCTTGCCGCCGGCGAAGCGCACATCGTCGGCCCGGCAATTCAGCTGGCCGGCGACCAGCACCGCCATGCGGCCGCGCAGCCGGGTCGCCGCCACCTGCGCCGCCCCCGCCACCGCCCCGGCGAAGCGGCTGGAATAATTGCCCGACGCGATCGACCAGGCGTCCTTGCCGGTGTCGAGGTCGGTGTTGACGCGGATCTCCTCGAAGCGCAGGCCGAAGACATCGGCCACCACCTGGGCCAGCACGGTGCGGTGCCCCTGCCCCTGGGGAGCGGACGCCACCGTCACCGACACGCCGCCGGTGGGATCGACCGCAACGCTGGCGGTCGCCTGCGCGCCGTTCTTCGGCCCGGCCTTGCGCCGTTCTTCGGCGGTCAGGACGGTGGTGATGTAGCCCATGTTGGAGATCGACGGCTCCACCACCGCGGCATAGCCGATGCCGTAGAGCCGCCCCTCCGCCCGCAGCGCATCGCGCCGCGCCTTCAGCGCGTCGAGCGCACCCTCGCGCACCGCCTGTTCGAGCGTCGCGCGGTAATCGCCGCTGTCGAGCGTGCCGCCCGATGCGGTGCGGTAGGGCATGGAGTCGGCCGCCACCAGATTCCGGCGGATGACGTCGAGCGGATCGAGCCCCAGTTCCGCCGCCACCCGGTTCATCAGCCGCTCCAGCCCATAATAGAGCTGCCCGCCGCCGAAACCGCGGTTGAGGCCGGTCGGCGTCTTGTTGGTGACAACGATGCGGTTGGTCACCGACAGATGGGGGATGTCGTAGGCACCGGTCAGGTTGCCGTGGTTGCGGTAGAGCGAGGCCGGTTCCGGCGCCCGCAGATAGGCGCCGCAATCCTCGGTCTGCTCCATGCGCAGCGCCAGCACCCGGCCGTCCGGCTCCACCGCCGCGTCGATGCGCATGCGGCGTGCGGTGGCCGAGGTGGCGGCCATCAGATGCTCCAGCCGGTCCTCCACCCACTTCACCGGCCGGCCGGCAACGCGGGCGCACAGCCCCATCAGCACGACATAGGGGAACACCGCCTGCTTGTTGCCGAAGCTGCCGCCGGAATGGGGCGGCGTCTTCAGCCGCAGCCGCGATCCCGGCACGTTCAGCGCGCGCGCCATCACCGGATGGACGGCGAAGGGGCCGGAGAAGTTCGACAGCACCTCGTAGGAATCCTCGGCCGCGTCGTAGTCGGCGAGGACGACGAAACACTCCATCGGGGTACAGGAATTGCGCGGATACTCGACCTCGACCGACACGGTGCGGGCAGCGCGGGTGAAGGCGGCCTCGGGATCGCCGTAACGGAAGCTGCGGCTGTTGACGAGGTTGGAGCCCACCGCCGGATGCAGCGGCTCCGATCCTTCTTCCAATGCCTGGGCGATCGAGGTCACCGGCGGCAGCGGGCGGTAGCGCACCTCGATGCGGTCGAGCGCGTCTTCGGCCAGATAGCGGCTGTCGGCCAACACCACCGCCACCGGTTCGCCGACATGGCGCACACGGTCGATGGCGAGGCACCAATGTTCCATCGGCGCGCGGATGCCGACCAGGAACGCGCTGGCATGGCGTTTGGCGTCGGCCCCGGTCACCACCGCGGCGACACCGGGAACCGCCAGCGCGGCGGCGGTGTCGATGCCCAGCAGGTCGGCATGGGCGTGCGGCGAACGCAGGATCGCGGCGTGCAAGGTACCGGGCTTCACCGGCAGATCGTCGGCATAGCGGGCAACGCCGGTCAGCAGCGCCGCATCCTCGACCCGCGGCATCGCGCGGCCGACGAATGGCGTCGGACTTGCTTTGATTTCAATGGTCTGCGTGGCGGTCGCAGGGGCCGTCTGGGTGCCCGTCATCGTCATCCTCCGGTTACCGGAGAAGACTAGACCGTTCGCCCCGCAAAGCTTTTACCGTGGAGTGTCGCGATTTACCCTAGCGTCTCATTTTCATGCATGCCCGGCCTCAGGCGGCCCCCCGCCTGCGCGGTCCACCAGATTGACGACGCGGCGGTATTCGGTCGGCGTCACGCCCTGGTGATTGCGGAAGAAGCGGCTGAAATGGCTGGGCGCCGAAAAGCCGAGCCGCCCGGACACCTCGGTGGCGCTCTCCAGCCCGGCGGCCATGGCGTCGATGGCCGCTTCCATCCGAAGCACGTTGAAATAGAGCGCCGGGGTGATCGCCATCGTCTGCTGGAACAGCCGGAACATGTGGGCGCGCGACAGACCGGCTGCGGCGGCGACGCGGCCGGCGTCGAATTCCTCGCCCAGGGTTCCCCGCATGAAACGAATGGCCTGACGGATGCGGAAGTCGCCGGCCGCCGGGGCGGCATAGCGCGTGCCGCCCAGTGTCCGCCATTCGGAGAAACGGTCGATGATGGCGATCATCAGGTCGAACAGCGCCTCCTCCATCCGCTCGCCCGACGGATCGTCATACAGCAGCTCCGCCGCCATACGGTCGGCCAGCCGACGGATGTACGGCGTCAGCTCGCCGCAGGACTGCGCGAAGAAGCCGGGATTGCCGCTGGCGTTGAGTTCCCGCTGCATGGCGCCGAGCCAGCGCGGCTCGATGTACAGCGCCAGGATGACGGTGCGCGGCGCACCCGGTTGGTGGGCGTAGGAATGGGCCTCCCAGCTGTTGACCAGCACCGCGGTGTCGTCGCGCAGCGGATAGAGCTGCTCCCCCACCGCGAAGCGGGTGTCGGCCCCGGACGCCTTGATCAGCACATGGCAATGGGGATGCGCGTGATGGATCAGCGCATTGTCCATGTCCAACAAGGCGACGCGGCCAAAGCTTCCCTGATGGATGCGCATCGCTTTCGACATAGCGTCCGATCCCTTTCTACCCGCCCGCAGCCAGCGGCCGCCGGGGTAATCTTCGATAGTTTGCTTTACAAGCTAATCATCAGTGGCCGCCTTTACCAGATCCATCGGACGGGATCCCTTGGACGCATGGCTGTCGGTAGGAGGAGGAGCGGCAAAAAGAAGGGTCGGCGCGCTGCACGACATCAGCTTGCCACCGATCCAAAAAGGTGGAAAGACCGTCCACCACATCAGCTCACACCTCCTCCGCAGCGGCAAAGCGGTGCGACCACCGTCTCGGCGCCCAGCGTCCAATTACAGGGGCTTCAGCATAGACTTTTGGCGTGAGTCCGCTGCCGTTCCAGGCCTCGACATGACCGCGCCAATAGCTCTCCAGACCTGACCCGACATCCCCTTACCCCGTCGAACTGCGATCAGCGGGGATATCTCATGAACCAGGATCACGTCGGATGTGTCGTCACCCAACGCTTACGGTCCAGCCGGACCATTCGGACAGCAAAAAGCCCACGCTCCGGGTGGAGGCGGGCTTTTTGTTGATTTGGTTGCGGGGGGGGGCGCAACCACCAAGAATTAACGTTGCCTGTAGCGAAGATTTGATCGGACTTTGCTCTCTACGATCTGATTTGCGCTACCAATCGCAGAAAGAGGCGGAGCGAGTATCGCGTAACACTCCGGC
The DNA here is from genome assembly GCF_003116065.1 of Azospirillum sp. TSO5. Taxonomy (NCBI): domain Bacteria; kingdom Pseudomonadati; phylum Pseudomonadota; class Alphaproteobacteria; order Rhodospirillales; family Azospirillaceae; genus Azospirillum; species Azospirillum sp. TSO5. The sequence goes on from NZ_LGQY01000020.1 coordinate 150,785, forward strand.
AGATAGCCGTGCGCCCCGGTCATAGGGCCGCATCCCACGACTGCGGCGTCGGGATGGCGCTCATGCACGGCTGCGTAGACCCCCGTGCGGTCATACGCACCATCCCCGATCACAATGGCCACCGGCTCGGAGATCTGATCGAGCAGGGGGCCGACTTGCGAGGCATCATCGACGCCGCGGTCGGTCAGCGTGGCGGCAACAATCCGGCCGCTGCCCGCGTCCATGCCGATGTGCATCGCGTGCCAGGAGCGCCGCTTCTTGGTACCATGCTTCTCGATCAGCCATTCGCCCGGCCCACACAGCTTCAGCCCGGTGCT